>CAXRCQ010000488.1:0-9554 GCA_964228845.1 Blastomonas sp. | reverse complement strand
GCGGCGCTGCCGGCGGCGCTTCTCCCAGCACGAAGCTGAGCGTCGCCCAATGGGTGGCCTCATCCGCCGCGAGCCGCGCCGAAATCTGCCTCAGGTCATTGTTGCTGAACGAAGGGATCACGCCGATATAGGCATTGGCCGCGCCCTTCTCGAGCTTCTGCGCCAGTTTGAGCACGTCCTTTTCGGACTTCACGGTCGCCGCGACATTGAGCGCGGCAGCATATTCCGCATCGGTCTTGGCCATGACCGGCTTGCCGCCCATGTCCGTGATCGCCTTGATCAGTGCATCGCGATGGCCCTTGTGATGGCCCTGGAAGATCACGGCTGCATCGAGCACCGGCTTGGTCAGCAGGCCGCTGCCCGCGCCGATCGAATAGGCTGCGATCGCCTCATGCTCGAGGCCGAGCGCAACGTTGAGGATATCGACATCGCCCTGGCTGGCGCTCTTCTTCTTGCCCTGCGCAAAGGCGCTGGTGCTGACGCCGCCAAGCACGCCGATCGCGGCGGCAGACAGCATCGCACCGCCGGTGGTGCCCAGGATCGAACGGCGCGTGGGTGTGAACTGGTCCATCGTACTTCTCCCTGTTGGGTGTGGGTAACGCGCGGGCGACCAGCTTTTGTGAATTTCCGCAGGGGCAAAAATAGCTTCAAGCGAAGACAATGGCTTGTGCTGCGGCGCACAGCCAGGACGATTTATCGACGATGAAGGGCGTTTTGCCGCGTAACGATTCGCAACAGGCGCTGGCCTGTCACTCGGCGGGCTGAACCAGCGAATCGGGTCGTTCGCGCCTGCCGGTCATCCAGGCGATCGCGCGGGGCACCGGACCGTGCCGGTCCATCCAGGCGGCATAGGCAGCATAATCGGGATCGGCCATCAGATGCCGCTCCTCGGTTCGCGCGCGCCAGTAATAGACGCCCGATACGGCGGCTAGTATTATGGTGTTGCGCAGCCCATCCTGCCACGAACCGCTGGTCACGAGGAACGGCATGGTCGAGAACCACCAGAAGGCGTTTTTCGACAGATAGGCCGGATGCTTGGTCCAGCGATAGGGGCCGTGCGTCAGGATGCCGCGATGGGTGAGGTTGGAAAAACGCAGGCCGAACGCCACGGTTGCCCAGGCATAGACGCCGGTGAGAAAGACCAGCCAGACACCCCATATGGCGAGCAGGGTCGTGTGCCCTTCGAGCCAGTATGCCCAGTCTGCCGTTGCAACATGATAGTTGAGCGGCCCGTTATCCCCCATCAGAATGAACGGCGGATAGCAGATCAGCGCCGCGACCCAGCCCGCCATATAGGGGTTCGCGGTGCGGATGTGCGAATCGAGCGGCTTGAAGGTCAGCACATATCCCACCGTCGCGAACTGCACGTCGACGAGGAACATCGCGATGATCAGCCAGTTGGCGATCCAGACCGGGTTGGTCGCGATCTCGGCGACATTGGCATTGACGATATCGGCATAGCCGCCCGGCACGATCGACAGCATGAAGGCGAGGAAAAAGCCCTTCACCGCCCAGGCGCGCAGATGGTGCCAGATCTGTTCCCGGTCCCAGCCCGGCTGGCCAGAGATCATTGCGCCGAAATGCCACGCACCGTCGCGCGGCTGCGTGAGATAACGGTCGATCCAGATGACATAGGGGATGGAGAGGAAGAACAGGAAGGGCGAGGCATAGATGAACACCGCCATCGAGAACTGGTAGCTGCCCGTCCAGTACCAGCGCGCGCTGGCATAGATCGCGGCGATCAGCGACCAGGTCAGCCACAGCCCGGTGAGCTTGATCGTGCTCACATCGAGCACGTCCTTGACCGCGCGCGGCTTGCTCCAATCGATGCCGGTGCTGGGGCGTTGGTGCACCTTGTCGACCAGGATCGACCAGAGCACCATCGGCAGGCCGGTGGCGACGCAGCAGACGAGCGCCGCATTGGGTCCGTTCCAGCCGAAATGCCGCGCCAGCATGACCCAGCCAAACAGCCCGACCAGCCCGACCAGTCCCGCACCATGGCTCACCGCGCTGGGCGGACAGGGATCGGACTCGCGGGTGGCTGGACGGCTCATGGCGCACGCTTCTAGCCGATATTGGTAAGTTTTGGATGAAGGAAAGCGCCCCGTTGTTCGGTGCAAAGTGCCGAACCGAAGCAAATGCCGCTCGACTTGGAACCGCGATCATGCCCTAATCGTCTCTCCGGGGCGGGGCTGTTGCCCATAAGGGACGCGCCGGGAACAGGGTTGCAAAGGGTCGTATCATGCATCTGGGGCGTTTGCGGGCGCGCGGTCTCGCTTGGGGAGCAATGGGTTTCATCGCGGCGGGCGTCGGCGCACAAGCCGCCAGCGCTGAGCCGATCCACGGCACATGGGAAAACCCGACCGGCGATGTCCGTGTCATTACCCAGCCATGCGGCGACAATCTGTGCGGCAAGGTGAGTTGGGCCAGCGATCTCGCCAAGAAGGACGCCGCCGCCGGGGGCACGCCGAACCTTATCGGCACCAGCCTGCTGCGCGACTATCGCCTGACCAAGCCGGGCCACTGGAAGGGCCATGTCTTCGTGCCGGACCTGGGCGACACCTATTATTCGCGGATCGTTCAGCTCGATGCCAAGAGGATCAAGATCAGCGGCTGCATCCTGGGCGGCCTGCTGTGCAAATCGCAGATCTGGAAGAAAATCTGATCCCTCAGCCTTCGCGCTGATCGGCATCGCGCGACGCGGGGTCGAAGCCGTGCATCTTCCAGTGATATTGCAGCGCGATCACCGCGCCCTTTGCCGGTTGCAACAAGGCGATCGTCAGCAGCAATGCGCCCACCACCGCGACCAGCGCCAGCCACCCCATCGGCAGCAGCTCGCGGCTGCCCGCCGCGATCAGCACCGGGGCGAGCAGATGGCCGCTGATGAAGATCGCGATATAGGCGGGAAAGTCATCGGCCTGGTGCAGTGTCCAGTCCTGACCGCAACAGGCGCAGCGCTGCACCGGCTTCAAGTAGCGCGCGAACAGCGGCTTGTGGTCGCAGCGCGGGCAGTGGTTCCGCGCCCCCCGCACCGCGGCAAGGAGCGCGCTCGGTTCCTCGATGGCATGCGGAGCGGAATGGGGCATGGCAGGGGTCCTCCGCCAGCCTCGGCGCTGGCCCGATCAGCGTTACGCCCCTGATGCCGCCAATCAAAGCCTTTTGCGGCCATTGATTGAGGACAAAGCCTCCCCATCATGAAAGGCTCGTCTGTCAGGGGCCATTCATGACCATCCTCATCCCGATCCTGGGCGATCAGCTCAGCCTGAAGCTCTCTGCGCTGCGCGATGTCGAGCAGGAACAGGCGGTGCTGCTGATGATGGAGGTGGATGAAGAGACGACCTACGTCCGCCACCACAAGGCCAAGATCGCCTTCATCCTGTCTGCCATGCGTCACCATGCCGAGGCGCTGCGCGACGCGGGATGGACGGTCGATTATGTGAAGCTCGACGATGCCGACAATGCCGGATCGTTCACCGGCGAGCTGGCGCGCGCGATCGAGCGCCATACCCCTGACCGCATCATCGCAACACTGCCCGGCGAATGGCGGGTGCGCGGGGCGATGGAGGAATGGGCGGATCGGTTCGACGCGCCCGTCGAGCTGCGCGAGGACGACCGGTTCGTCTGCACGCACGAGGAATTCGACGCCTGGGCCGAGGGGCGCAAGCAGCTGCGCATGGAATATTTCTACCGCGAGATGCGGCGCAAGACCGGGCTGCTGCTCGATGACGAGGGCAAGCCCGAAGGGGGCGAGTGGAATTACGACAGCGAGAACCGCAAGCCGCCGCCCAACGAACCGCTGCTGATCCCGCAGCCGCTGAAATTCAAGCCCGATGCCATCACCCGCGAGGTGCTCGATCTGGTCGCGAAGCGCTTTGACAACCATCCGGGCAGTCTGGACCATTTCGCCTTCGCCACCACGACCGAGGATGCGGCAAAGCAGCAGGCGCATTTCATCAAGCACGCCCTGGCCTGTTTCGGCGATTATCAGGACGCGATGCTGACCGATCAGCCGTTCCTGTGGCACTCGATCCTCTCGCCCTATCTCAACTGCGGGCTGCTCGATCCGCTCGAGCTGTGCCGCGCGGTCGAGCAGGCGTATCGCGACGGCGAGGCCCCGCTCAACGCCACTGAAGGCTTCATCCGCCAGATCATCGGCTGGCGCGAATATGTGCGCGGCATCTATTGGCGCGAGGGGCCGGATTATGCGCAGCGCAACGCGCTGAATGCAGCGCGGCCCCTTCCCGGCTTCTATTATGACGGCCAGACCGAGATGCATTGCCTGAAACAGGCGATCGGCCAGACGATGGACCATGCCTATGCCCACCATATCCAGCGGCTGATGATCACCGGCAATTTCGCTCTGGTCGCCGGCATCGACCCGCACGCGGTGCATATATGGTATCTGGAAGTATATGCGGACGCCTATGAATGGGTGGAGCTGCCCAACACGCTGGGTATGAGCCAGTTTGCCGATGGCGGGCTGCTCGCCAGCAAACCTTATGCGTCGAGCGGCAATTACATCAATTCGATGTCCGACTATTGCGGGCACTGCCGCTATGACGTGAAAGCCAAGACCGGGGCCAAGGCCTGCCCGTTCAATTTGCTCTACTGGGATTTTCTCGACCGCAACGAAGAGGTGCTGGGCAAGAACCAGCGGCTCGCCATGCCCTATCGCAACTGGGCCAAGCGTGCGGACGACGACAAGGAGGCGATCCGCACGGGCGCAAAGCGCTTTCTCGATTCGCTCACCAGATGAACGAGCTGATTGCAACAAAGAATGCAGTAAAGCTCAGAAAGAAAAGACGGATTTCCTCGTTGCGCTGTGCACGCTTGCGCTTTGCCAGCACCTCGGGTTCGTCGATCGGCTTCGCGGCGAGAATGCGCGGCGACAGGCCGAGGCGGAAGCTATGGGGCTGAGCCGGGGTGCGAAGGAATTGAAGCCGCTGCATGCATCCTGAGTTAACGCATTTTTAACCATTGCCCATGGCAATTGATGGTTAACGCATTCGCTGTGCCGAAAGCGGACACCGGTTCGTCGCAGCGGCTTTACGTACACGTCAACTTGTGTGCGCAAAATCCGGTTGGAGCCATGCCCAAGCTGCGCTAGACCTAGCCCCATGAAGCACGACACCATCCGCAAGGCCGAAACCATCCCGTTCACCTGGGACGACCCCTTTCTGCTCGACGAGCAGCTGACCGAAGAGGAGCGGCTGATCCAGCAAAGCGCGCGCGGTTTCGCGCAGGATGTGCTGCAGCCGCGTGTCATCGATGCGTTCCGCGAGGAAATCGACGCGCCCGAACTGTTCCCGATGATGGGCGAGGCAGGGCTGCTCGGAGCAACGATTTCGGACGAATACGGCGGCGCGGAAGCCAGCTATGTCGCCTATGGCCTGATTGCGCGCGAAGTCGAGCGCGTGGACAGCGGCTATCGCTCTATGATGTCGGTGCAGAGTTCGCTCGTCATCCACCCGATCAACACCTATGGCAGCGACGAACAGCGCCGCAAATATCTGCCCGGCCTCACCGCCGGCACGCTGATCGGCTGTTTCGGCCTCACCGAACCCGATGCGGGATCGGACCCGGCGGGCATGAAGACCCGCGCGAAAAAGGTCGATGGCGGCTATGTCATCTCCGGCGCGAAGACCTGGATCTCGAACAGCCCGTTTGCCGATGTTTTCGTGATCTGGGCCAAGTCCGACGCGCATGGCGGCGCGATCCGCGGCTTCATCCTGGAAAAGGGGATGAAGGGTCTCAATGCTCCCAAGATCAAGGGCAAGCTGAGCCTGCGCGCCTCGACCACCGGCATGATCCAGATGGACGAGGTCGAGGTCGGCGAAAACGCGCTGCTGCCCAATGTCGAGGGATTGAAGGGTCCGTTCGGCTGCCTGAACCGTGCGCGCTACGGCATCAGCTGGGGCGCGATGGGCGCGGCGGAATTCTGCTGGCACGCCGCGCGGCAATATGGTCTCGACCGCGTCCAGTTCGGCAAGCCGCTCGCCGCGACGCAGCTGTTCCAGAAGAAGCTCGCCGACATGCAGACCGAGATTTCACTGGGCCTGCAGGCAAGCTTGCGCGTCGGGCGGCTGATGGACGAGGGCCGGTTCGCGCCCGAGATGATCTCGATTGTCAAGCGCAACAATTGCGGCAAGGCGCTCGACATCGCCCGCATGGCGCGCGACATGCACGGCGGCAACGGCATCAGCGAAGAATATCAGGTGATGCGGCACATGGTGAATCTGGAAACGGTCAATACCTATGAGGGCGCGCATGATGTCCACGCGCTGATTTTGGGCCGCGCACAGACGGGAATACAGGCGTTTTTCTGATCTGCCCTCGCTTTGTCGCACGAGTAACATTGGATTAACCAGCGCCGTTTAGCGTCACAGCCTCTATCTGGGGGCAGTACGAGCGGAAATGGACGGGTTTCATCAGGACTTTGCTCGCTCGGCCAGTGACAACTGGCACGATGCGGGCTCGTTCGCAATCGACCCATCCCCCGTCATCGCACCCGATCCCGCACGCATGCTGCGCCACCTCGACCGTGCCGGGATCGGCCTGTTCGAATGCGATCTCAAGAGCGAGCGCCTGAACTGGACCCGCAGCCTCTATGACCTGTTCGGCCTGCCCGAACGCGGCTTCCATCGCAGCGAGGTTGTCGCGCTTTACGATCCGGAATCGTGTGAGGCGCTCGAGAAACTGCGCAGTCGCGCGATCGAAATGGCCGGTGCCTTCACGCTCGACGCGCGCTTCACCCGGCCCGATGGCAGCAGCCGCTGGGTGCAGATCACTGCCGAGGTCGACCATGATCGTGGCAAGCCCCTGCGGCTCGTCGGAACCAAACGCGATATCACGCAGCAGCGCATGGAGCAGGAAAGGCTGCGGGCAACGGCCGAGACCGATGCGCTGACCGGGCTGGCAAACCGCGCCGCGTTTCAGGCACGTTTCCTGGACAGCAGTGCCAGCAACCTCGGCCTGCGTCCCCTGGGCGCGCTGGTGCTGATCGACTTGGACGGATTCAAGCAGGTCAACGACCGGCACGGCCATATCGCGGGTGACACCTGTCTGGCGCAATTCGGCCAGCGGATGCGCCAGGCCTTTCCCGGAGCATTGATGACTGCGCGCATCGGCGGCGACGAGTTTGCCGTGCTGCTGCCGAGCGACCGCCATCTGCCGCGCATTGCCCGGCGAGTCAAAGAAGCGATCGCCTTGCTGCGCACTCCGATCTACTGGAATGGCCGTTTGCTGACCATCGGCGCGAGCCACGGCATCACGATCGCCGAAAACGCGTTCACTTATGATGCCGAGGCGATGTTCCTGCGCGCCGATCAGCAGCTTTATGCCGCCAAGCGCGCGCGCAAGCCCGGCACCCTTCTGCCTGCCGGCTAGGCGCGCAAACCCGCCAGCTCATCAAGCCCGGCCATGATGTTGAGATTCTGCACCGCAGCCCCGCTCGCGCCCTTGCCCAGATTGTCGAGCATCGCGATGAGCCGCACCTGCGAGCCGTCGGCGCTGGGAAGCACATGAAGCGACAGCCGGTCCGACGGCGCATCGCCCTCGCTGACAAGCAACTCGCCAGGCACCGCATCGATGGGCGCAACCGTCACCAGCGGCTCGCCCGCATAATGATCGGCGAGCGCCGCATGCAGCGAGCGTGCATCGGCAAAACCCAGTTCCGGATCGAGGAACAGCGGCACATCGACCAGCATGCCCCGGAAGGCGCGGACGACCGCCGGTGCGAAGATCGGCGCGCGGCTGAGCCCGGCATGGACCTGCATTTCGGGCAGATGCTTGTGCTCCAGCCCCAAAGCATAAGCGCGGAAGCCGATCTCGGGCGCATCGACCTGCATCCGCTGGATCAGATCCTTGCCACCGCCCGAATAGCCGCTCACCGCATTGACGATGAATCCATGGTCGGCGGGCAGCAGGTCCTCTGCCACCAGCGGCGCAACCAGCGCGAGGAAGCCGGTGGGATAGCAGCCGGGGTTGCTGACCAGACGCGCGTCGGCAATCGCCTGGCGCTGGCCGGTGCGCAATTCGGCAAAGCCGTAGGTCCAGCCGTCGGCGACGCGGTGCGCGCTCGAGGCATCGATGAACCGCGTGTCCGCGCCTTCGCCCAGCGCGACGGCCTCGCGCGCCGCAGCATCGGGCAGGCACAGGATGACGAAATCGGCATCCTGGATCGCGGCGGCGCGCGCGGACACGCTCTTACGGTCGGCATCGCTGAGCGTGATCAGGCGAAATTCGTCGCGACCCGCCATGCGTTCGGCGATTTCCAGGCCGGTGGTACCGGCAGCGCCATCGATGAAAAGTTTGAGCATCAGCCGATCCTCTTGCGCGCCAGAACCGGCTGCGGCGTGGTTTCGGGGAAGCGGGCGATCACATCGGCCAAGGGCTCTGCCACCACCTGCATCCAGAACGCATTGGCGTGGACCAGCGTCTCGCTATCCGCAATGAGCCCGACATGGCCGGGGAAGAAGATGAGGTCGCCGCGCTGCACCTGCTCGTCATCGCCGAGCGTGCGGCCGAGCGCGGCCATCTGCTGGTCGCTGTCGCGCGGCGCGGAATGGCCCGCGAGCATCAGCACCAGTTGCACCAGCCCCGAACAGTCGAGCGCATCGCCGCCGCGCCCGCCCCAGAGATAGGGCGCGCCGATCAACTGCAAGGCGCGATCGACCGGATCGCAGGTCAGCGCGTCGAGCCCGAGCGCATGGCGTACCGATATCCAGCCGGTTTCCACCTGCAGGAACTTGCCGCAATCGCTCATGCCCTGAACCGCGACGCGCGATCCCATCGGCAGGCTCGCCACCATCGGCGTCTTGATCGAGGCTTCGGCAAAGACCAGCGCGCGGCGGACATGCACGACATGAGTCGGCTCGGAGGCATCGCGGGTCAGCGCGTCGAGCCGCACATAGCCGCAATAGCCGTCATGGCAACCATAGCCCCAGCCCCAGTCGCCCGCGCTGTCCAGCAGGGCAAAGCCCTCGCCCGGCTGCAACTGGCTGACCGCCTCGGCATCACCGCTACCCGTCTTGCGCAACATCGCTGCGGCCTCTGCGACACGGTGCAACTGCGGCGCGACATAATGCGGCGCGAAGAATTTTCCGGCGAGCGCGATGTCGGCCAGGTCGCCACGGATCGGCGTGACGCGCGGGTCGTAATCGGCCACCGGTCCGCTCAGCACGAAGCGCTGCTGCGCACCGGCGGGGGCGTCAGCGCTGTCCAGCAGCGCCGCTCCGGCATCCACGGGCGAGGCTTGCGCCGCAGAACGTGTCGAATGTGTCAATTAACCCAGTCCCTCAAGCGATGCCGCACCATGTTAATCTGTCCCGCCGGTGCCGGGCACCGCGCAGCCGGGGCTGATAGCCCAGTTGCCACGATTTGTCCAAGCCCCGTCATTGCGGATGGGTTTTCGTGTCATAGCGGCCACGCAGATAGTGCCAGCTCGCGCGCAGCCCCATGGCCTCTCCGCCCTTGGGCTGGCCGGGGCGCGCGGTCGGCCGCCAGGCATAGGTGTCGAAATGCGCCCAGGGCACGCCTTCGCCGACAAAGCGCTG
>CAXRCQ010000487.1:0-3540 GCA_964228845.1 Blastomonas sp. | reverse complement strand
AGCTCCGAGCAGGTCTCGCAGGGCGCGACCGAACAGGCAGCGGCGGCCGAACAGGCCTCTGCCGCGATGGAAGAGATGGCTGCCAACGTCAAACAGAATGCCGACAATGCCGCGCAGACCGAAAAGATCGCACGTCAATCTGCCAAGGATGCCGAAGTCAGCGGTGACGCGGTGAACAAGGCCGTGGGCGCGATGCAGACGATCGCCGACGAGATCGGCCTCGTCCAGGAAATCGCCCGCCAGACCGACCTGCGCGCGCTCAATGCGGCGGTCGAGGCGGCGCGCGCCGGCGAACATGGTCGCGGTTTTGCGGTGGTGGCATCCGAAGTGCGCAAGCTTGCCGAGCGCAGCCAGGGTGCCGCTGCGGAAATCAGCCAGGTTTCGTCAGAGACCGTCAAGGCGGCCGCCGAAGCAGGTGAAATGCTCAACAAGCTGGTGCCGGACATCCGTCGTACTGCCGAGCTCGTTTCCGAGATCAGCGCCGCGTGCCGCGAGCAGGACATCGGCACCGCTCAGATCAACGAGGCGATCCAGCAGCTCGACAAGGTGACGCAGCAGAATGCCAGCGCCTCCGAACAGATCAGCTCCACCTCCGAGGACCTGGCCAGCCAGGCCGAGGAGCTGCAGAGCACCATCTCGTTCTTCCAGCTTGACGACCAACCGACCCGCCGCGCCCGGCCCGCCGCGGCCAGGCCTGTCCCTGCCAAGACCGCCAGGCCTGCAGCGAAATCCGCCCGACCCGCCGCTCCGAGGCCGAAAGCCAATAGCGTGGCCCATCAGCAGGAGCGGGTGAAGGGCTTTGCGCTGGATCTGACCAAGGGTGTTGCGGACGATGACGATGCCGATTTCGGAGAAGCGGCATGACCTCAACTGCCTGATCCGAAATCCAGATTCTGATTGCTGAAATCCTTTCAACCACCTCCGGTGGCGAGCGATGTCGCGCGCCTACCCCTTTCTACCAGAGTGAGACCAGAACCCATGCGTGCAACCATCAAGGCCAAGCTGGCAGGTGCCTTCGCCTTCCTGCTGCTGATCACCGGAATACTCGGCGTCTTCGGCATCGCCAACATGTCTAACATCAACGACAAGTCGACCGAGCTTTCGGTGAACTGGATGCCCAGCATCGACGCGATCCACAGGATCAACACGGCAACGTCGGATCTGCGGATTGCGCAGTACACGCATGTCGTTTCGACCGACCCTGCCGTGATGCGCGAGACCGAAGGCCAGATCGACACCATCCTGAGCGATCTCGGCACGCAGCGGGCACGCTATGAAAAGCTGATCTCTTCGGACGAGGAGCGGCAGATCTACCAGACGTTCGCAGGCAAGTTCGCGCGCTATCAGAAGGCGGGTGATCGCTTCCTAGCCCTGTCGCGCGCCAACCAGAATGCCGAAGCCGCGGCGATGCTGGCCGACAGCAAGAGCCTGTATGACGATTATTCGGGTGACCTGCTGAAGCTGGTCAAGATGAACATCGACGGCGGCGAGAAGGCCAGCGCCGATGGCGATGTCGCTTATGCCGATGCCCGCAACCTATTCGTGGTCCTTCTGACCGCCGCCATGATCGCCGGGATTGCCGCCGCCATCTGGATTTCACTGACCATCTCGCGCGGCCTGAAAAAGGTGAGCGTCGCGGTCGATGCCGTCGCTATCGGCGATCTCGACAAGGATGTCGTGGTCACCAGCAATGACGAGATCAAGGACCTGGTCGATACCGTCAACCGCATGACCGCCAATCTGCGCCAGACTGCGGCGCTTGCCGAAACCATCGCGCAGGGCGATCTCACCGTGCAGCACACCGCATTGTCCGATGAAGACAAGCTGGGCCATGCGCTGATCGCCATGGTCGAGCGGCTGCGCCTCGTCGTTGCCGACACCACGGCGGCCATCGGCAATGTCGCTGCCGGCAGCCAGGAACTCTCGTCGAGCTCCGAACAGGTCTCGCAGGGTGCGACCGAACAGGCCGCCGCTGCAGAACAGGCTTCGGCGTCGATGGAAGAGATGGCCGCCAACATCAAGCAGAACGCCGACAATGCCGCGCAGACCGAAAAGATCGCTCGCCAGTCCGCCCAGGATGCCGATGTCAGCGGTCAGGCCGTGAACAAGGCGGTGGGCGCGATGCAGATGATCGCCGAGAAGATCGGCATCGTCCAGGAGATCGCTCGCCAGACCGACCTGCTCGCGCTCAACGCGGCGGTCGAGGCGGCACGCGCCGGCGAACATGGTCGCGGCTTTGCGGTCGTCGCCTCCGAAGTGCGCAAGCTCGCCGAACGCAGCCAGGGCGCTGCTGCAGAGATCAGCGCGGTCTCCTCGGACACGGTCAAGGCCGCTGCCGAGGCAGGCGAGATGCTCGGCAAGCTGGTCCCCGATATCCGCCGCACGGCCGAGCTGGTCTCCGAGATCAGCGCCGCCTGCCGCGAGCAGGACATCGGCACCGCCCAGATCAACGAGGCGATCCAGCAGCTCGACCAGGTCACGCAGCAGAACGCAAGCGCCTCTGAGCAGATCAGCTCCACCTCCGAGGAACTGGCCAGCCAGGCCGAGGAGCTGCAGCAGACCATCGCCTTCTTCCGCGTGGAGAGCAACGCCCGGGGCCGCAGCGGCGTGGTCGCGCGTCCCGTAAAGCGCGCCGCCAAGCCAGGCAGGCCTGCGCCCAAGACCGCGCACAAGCCCAATTCGGTCGCCCATCAGCAAGAGCGCGTGCAGGGTTTTGCCCTCGACCTCGAACGCGGCGGACTGGATGCAGACGATGTCCATTTTGGAGAAGCCGCATGAGCACAGCGCATGAAATCCAGGTAGTCGAATTCGGGATTGGCGAAGAAGTCTTCGCCGTCCCGGTCGGACTGGTCCGGGAAATCCTGGACCACAAGGCCCCTTTCCAGGTACCCAACGGCCCCGAATATTTCCTGGGCCTTACCGATGTGCGTGGCCAGGGCGTGCCCACGGTGGATCTTCGCGTCCGCCTGGGCCTGCCCGCTGCCGAACCGACGCTGTCGACCCGCATCCTCATTCTCGACATCCCGCTGGCAGACCGCATGCTGTCGCTGGGCGTGGTCATCGACAAGGTCTTGTCGGTGGCCACGATCGAAACCGCGCGCATCGAAAGCGCGCCCGATATCGGCGTCCGCTGGAAGTCCGATTACATCACCGGCGTGGTGCGCAACGAGGGTGGCTTTGTCGTGATCATCGACGTTGCCAGCATCTTCACCGCACAGGACGTCCAACTGCTTGATCCGATGGCAAAAGTTGCTTGAACTTGAGCCAGCGGACAGAAACCTGAGATCGAGAGAACACGAGTGATGCTTCGCCGCCTTGCCTGCCTTGCCCTGGCCCTTGCATACCCGACCGCTGCCCTTGCGACCGAGGATAGCAATGTCTGGGCGGGACAGTTTGCCACCATCAACCTGGACAGCAAGATCTATGTCCGGCTGGAGGCGCAGGAGCGCTTCACCGACGATGCCGACCGGCTCGGCCAGTTGCTGCTGCGATCGCTGGTCGCCTATCGCATCAGCAAGAAGGTCAATATCGGTGCGGGCT
>CAXRCQ010000486.1:0-2726 GCA_964228845.1 Blastomonas sp. | reverse complement strand
AGTGCATCTTGCGCAGCGCGAAATAGTGGAACTGGAACGACAGGTGCGGGGTGACATAGCGGTTCGGCGCCTGTTCGTGCGGCAGCACGATGTTCAGCCCGACCGAATCCATGCCGACATCAGCAGCACCGCGATTGGCAGCCTCCATGATCGAAGGACCGCCACCCGAGCAGACGACGAACTGACGCTTGCCGTCTTCGACGACGCCGCATTCGCTGGCATATTGGGCCAGCTTGCGCGCCTCGTCATATTATTTCGCATTGGCCCCCAGCCGTTCGGCGACCTTCTTTTCCTCGGGGCTGCGCGCAGCCTCGACCAGGCCTTCGCACTTGTCGGGCGCGGGGATGCGGGCGGAGCCATAGATGACCAAGGTCGAGCCGATCCCGGCCTCTTCGAGCAGCATCTCCGGCTTGAGCAGTTCGAGCTGGAAACGCACCGGGCGCAGTTCCTGGCGCAGCAGGAATTCGGTATCGCCGAAGGCCAGCCGATAGGCTGGATCCTGGGTCTGGGGGGTGTCATGAACCGCACGTTCGGCGGTCTTGGCGTCTTCGGCGGCGCGGCGAAAGCGCGGCTCGGTCAGGTCTTTCTTGGTCATCGCCCGCAATTAAGGGGCGATTGCGTTATCGGCAATAGCCTTGGCCGCTCATGTCGACATGGAGGTGATCGCGATGCGCGGCATTGTATTCGGGACCAAGCACCGTGCCGAAACGCTTGCAGGCACTGGCGTGGATAGTGCGCAGGAACACGCGCTCCTGATTGCTCCCGTTCCACCCATCCTTCACGGTGATGCGGCGGCCATCGGCCAGCACGAAGGCGGCAATGTCGATGGCATTGGCGTGCGCGTGCTGGGAAAGTTTGGCAGAGCCTGCGATGGTGCGGCACGAATAGCTGCCCATCGTCTCGATCCTGACCAGCGGGCTGCCCAGCATCTGTTCGGCCGCGCGGGCGATGCCATATTGCGCCCATCCGGCAAAGCGCTGCGCCAGCTCGCAGCGAACCGGGCCGATATTGCTGATCGCCAGTTCGCTGCGTCCGCGCCCGCTTTCTATCAGGCTGATGGTCGAAAGGCGCACGCTGCCCAGTTGCGAGCAGCCTGCGCCGAAGGTCTGGTCCGGCACCGGGGTGAAGCGCACCTGTGCCTGGGTCAGCTGGGTGATGCACTGGCGCGTATCGGCGATCGGCGGGGCGGGCAGGGCAGGGCAGGGCGCGCGGGCTGGGCCGACCGGGCGGGGGGCTGAACCGGCGCGCGCGACAGGGTACGGCCCTCGGGAAGCACCGAGCAGCCTGCGATCAGCACCGAGAGCGCGGCGACCAGCGCCATGCGCTGCAGTTCGGGCGAACCGCCTTCAGGAAAGAAGCGCGGGTCCGCCCGGCGTGGCGCAGATCGCGCCGGAACCTGGGGACCCGCGCATGGGCAGGCGCTCATATCCACCGCGCCGCCGCCGAGGGGCGGCGGGCTTGCGGTGGTCAGGGTGGGACCAAAATGAGCGCCTTGGGTCATGGCCTTGACCTTAATCAATGAAATTTAACCCTGTTGTTCCGAGGATGGTTAATGCGCCGATAGGGATTGCAAGCGGGGCATTGCGCGCCCGATGCGTTGGGACTAGCCCTGTACGGGGCTGATTGAGGACGATAGGGGAAGGGACGTACGCCGATGCTGAGGCTGATCAACCGACATGGCTTTTTCTGGCTCTTGCTGGCGATTCCCGGGATCGGCATGACCATGGGTTTCGTGCGCGATCCGGTCACCGCCTTCGATCTGATCCACCCCAGCGGCGAATTCTCGGTCCGCTTCATGATCATCGCGATGATGATTTCGCCGCTGCGCGCCATTTTCGGGCGGAAGCGCTGGCTCGACTGGCTGCTGGCGCGGCGGCGGGCACTGGGGGTCGCCGCCTGCCTTTATGGCGTGCTGCACCTGGCCTTCTATCTCTACGACATGGGCGATTGGGGGATGATCGCCGAGGAGGCGCTCATCTTCTCGATCTGGACCGGTTATGCAGCGCTGGCGATCTTCGTGGCGATGGGCATAACCAGCAACAACGCTTCGCAACGGGCGATGCGGGCGAACTGGAAACGGCTGCAACAGCTGGTTTATCCCGCAGCGCTGCTGATCGCGCTCCACTGGGTCTATGTTGACGGCGAATATATCGGCATGGTCGTGCACTTTGTTCCGTTGCTCATCCTGGAAAGCGCACGGGTCATGCTTATGTTCAAGCGGCGTTCAGCGCGCCGTGGCACACAGGCAGCCACGGGCTGACCGTACAAGAGAAGAGGGACGATCCATGAAATTCGCTCAGGCCATGCTGGCCGTCGCCGCCGCCACTGCCATGCAGTTTTCCGCCGCACCGGCAGCACTCGCCACAGGCAAGATGAAATGCGATGCCGGCCCACAATCGGGCTGGAAGAGCCGCACCGATCTAGAGGCCAAGCTGAAGAAGGACGGCTGGACGATCAAGAAGTCCAAGGTCGATGGTGGCTGCTACGAAGTGTACGGCGTTACCCCCGAAGGCCAGAATGTCGAAGCCTATTTCCACCCGGTGACGATGGAAAAGCTGCTCGTCTCGCAGCGCGGCAAGGTCATTTTCAAGAAGTGAAACCTCTCCGCCCTGTGGATTCATTTCACAGGGCGGCGTGAATCTGAACCCGTCCGGCATTTGGTGATTGCCAATCGTGCAATTCGTCCCTAGTGCCGTCGACGGGCCACGCGGTCCCAACGCCGCGCG
>CAXRCQ010000485.1:0-3244 GCA_964228845.1 Blastomonas sp. | reverse complement strand
CGGGCTCGATGCCGAAGACCAGCGCGATATAGACATGGCGATGATCGCGCTCGACGGCACCGAGAACAAGGCGCGCCTGGGTGCCCATGCGATCCTCGGCGTCAGCCTCGCGGTGGCAAAGGCCGCCGCAGACGCACGCGGCCTGCCGCTCTACAGCTATGTCGGCGGCGTCTCGGAGCACGTGCTGCCCGGTCCGATGATGAACATCATCAATGGCGGCTAACATGCTGACAACCCTATCGATTTCCAGGAATTCATGATCATGCCGGTTGGCGCGGACAGCCTGGCCGAGGCGGTGCGCTGGGGTTCGGAAATCTTCCATACGCTGAAAAAGGGCCTGCACGAAAAGGGCCTCGCCACCGCCGTGGGTGACGAGGGCGGCTTTGCCCCCAATCTCGCCTCGACCCGCGCCGCGCTCGATTTCATCATGGCCTCGGTCGAAAAGGCTGGCTTCAAGCCGGGCGAGAATGTGATGCTCGCGCTCGATTGCGCCGCGACCGAATTCTTCCGCAACGGCAAGTACGAGATCAGCGGCGAGGGCCTGTCGCTCAGCCCCAGCGAAATGGCCGACTATCTCGGCAAGCTGTGCGCCGAATATCCGATCCGCTCGATCGAGGACGGCATGAGCGAGGACGATTTCGAGGGCTGGCTCGCGGTCACCGAACTGCTCGGCAACAAGGTGCAACTGGTTGGCGACGACCTGTTCGTGACCAATCCCGAGCGGCTGGCCATGGGCATCGACAAGGGCCTGGCCAACAGCCTGCTGGTCAAGGTCAACCAGATCGGCACGCTCACCGAAACGCTCGAGGCGGTGAACATGGCGCACCGCGCGGGCTATACCGCCGTGATGTCGCACCGTTCGGGCGAGACCGAGGATGCGACCATTGCCGATCTTGCGGTCGCCACCAATTGCGGCCAGATCAAGACCGGCTCGCTCGCCCGATCGGACCGGTTGGCCAAGTACAACCAGCTGATCCGCATCGAGGAAGAGCTGGGCGCATCGGCCCATTATGCGGGTGCCGCCATCTTCCGCTGACCAAATCCGCTTTTGTTCCGCGACTTGTAAGCCATTGATCGCATATTTGATTCGGGATGGCCGTTTCGGCTTGCCACCCCGAATCAATTGTGATTCAAGGAATCGATGTCGTCCCGCAAACCCGTGATAAAACCCGCAAAACAGGCCATCGCGCCGGGCATTTCGCTCGTCGCGCTGCTTGCTATTGCGGCTTATGCCCTGCTGGGGCCGACGGGCGTGCTGGCCTGGGGCGATTATCGCCAGCGGCTCGAGGTGCAGAAGGTCGAGCTGGCGCGGCTGCAGAAGCAGCGCGATGCGCTGCGCAATCGCGTCGAGCTGCTCGATCCCAAGGCGGTCGATCCCGATCTGGTGAGCGAGCTGGTCCGGCGCGAGCTCAATGTCGCGCATCCTGACGAGGTCATCGTTCCGCTGAAATAAGCGGGCATCTTCATGCGGTGATGTTGCGGGAATATTGCGCAAAAACCGCCTTGGCCGTTGCGTAAACCGCGCAGGTGCTTCTATAGGGAGGGGGTCAATTCCTCCCCCTGCCGCATGGCACTGATCCATCAGCGTGAAAGGTTTTCCGTCTTGGTCAAGACACCCGCTGCAAAGCCCGTTCGCAAACCGCCCGCAAAGGCCGCTTCGAAAGCACCCGTCCTGCCCGAGGAGGGCAGCAACCATCCGCGTCCACGCAATCCCGAGCGCTATGAGGCGAGCCAGGAAGAACTGCTGCACTTCTACAAGGAAATGCTGCTGATCCGCCGCTTCGAGGAACGCGCAGGCCAGCTTTACGGCCTCGGCCTGATCGGCGGCTTCTGCCACCTGTATATCGGCCAGGAAGCGGTCGCGGTCGGACTGCAATCGGCGCTCGAGCCGGGCAAGGACAGCGTGATCACCGGCTATCGCGACCATGGGCACATGCTGGCCTATGGCATCGACCCCAAGATCATCATGGCCGAACTGACCGGACGCGGCGCGGGCATCTCGCGCGGCAAGGGCGGATCGATGCACATGTTCTCGACCGAGCACAAATTCTATGGCGGCCACGGCATTGTCGGCGCGCAGGTGCCGCTGGGCGCGGGCCTTGCCTTCGGGCACAAATATTCCGAGGATGGCGGCGTATGCATGGCCTATTTCGGCGATGGTGCGGCGAACCAGGGCCAGGTCTATGAAAGCTTCAACATGGCCGCCTTGTGGAAGCTGCCGATCATCTTCGTGATCGAGAATAACGGCTATGCCATGGGCACCAAGGTCGACCGCAGCAGCGCCGAGACCGAATTCTACCGTCGCGGCGATTCCTTCCGCATCCCCGGCATGCAGGTCAACGGCATGGACGTGCTGGAAGTGCGCGGCGCGGCCGAGGCGGCGCTCGAATATGTCCGCGGCGGCAACGGCCCGCTGCTGATGGAGCTGAAAACCTATCGTTATCGCGGCCATTCGATGTCCGATCCGGCCAAGTATCGCAGCCGCGAGGAGGTTCAGAACGTCAAGGAAAAGTCTGATCCGATCGAGGCGGCCAAGGCGGAACTGCTCAAGCTGGGCGTGAGCGAGGACGCGATGAAGGCGATCGACAAGGAAATCCGCACGATCGTCAGCGAGGCGGCGGACTTTGCCGAAACCTCGCCCGAGCCGGATCCGTCCGAACTGTATACCGATGTGCTGGTGGAGCAATATTGATGGCCATCGAACTGAAAATGCCTGCGCTGTCCCCGACCATGGAAGAGGGGACGCTGGCCAAGTGGCTGGTCAAGGAAGGCGACACCGTTGCTTCCGGCGACATTCTGGCCGAGATCGAGACCGACAAGGCGACGATGGAATTCGAGGCGGTCGATGAAGGCACGATCTCGAAGATCCTGATCGCCGAAGGCACGGACAATGTGAAGGTCGGCGCGGTGATCGCGCTGATCGCGGGCGAAGGCGAGGATGCGTCGGCGGCAGAGGCTGCACCGGCTCCCGCTCCGACCCCGGCGCCCGAGCCCGAAGCCAAGGCGCCGACCGAGAATGCGCAGATCGTCCCCGAAACGCCCAAGCGCGCGCAGGTCAGCGATCCGGCGATCCCCGAAGGCACCGAGATGGTCCCGACCACGGTGCGCGAGGCGTTGCGCGATGCGATGGCCGAGGAAATGCGCGCCGACGACCGCGTGTTCGTGATGGGCGAGGAGGTCGCCGAATATCAGGGCGCGTACAAGGTCACGCACGGCCTGCGCGAGGACTTCGGGCCGCGCCGCG
>CAXRCQ010000484.1:0-7449 GCA_964228845.1 Blastomonas sp. | reverse complement strand
CACCGTTGGCTCGGCGGCACGCTGACCAACTGGCAGACCGTGTCGCAGTCGATCAACCGGCTCAAGTCCTACGACGAGCAGCTGGCTACGGGCGCCGAAGGCCTTACCAAGCGTGAGCGTCTGGGTATCGAACGCGACCAGGCCAAGCTTCAGGCCTCGCTCGGCGGCATCCGCGAAATGGGTGGCCGTCCCGACCTCCTGTTCGTCATCGACGTGAACAAGGAAGACCTCGCCATCAAGGAAGCCAATGTTCTTGGCATTCCGGTCATCGCGATCCTCGATTCGAACGTCGATCCGCAGGGTATCGCTTTCCCGGTTCCTGCCAACGATGACGCCGCACGCGCCGTCCGTCTCTATTGCGACGCGGTCGCTGCTGCCGCCACCAAGGGCCGCACCGGTGCTGCCGTGGCTTCGGGCGCCGATGTCGGCGAGATGGCCGAACCGCCGGCAGAAGCCGCGCTGGAAGACGCCGCTGCCGAAACCGGCGACGCTGCCTGATCCGGCCGGGCGGGGCTTTGCCCTGCCCTGCTGGCACAAAACTGACACATGCAGGGGCTACGGGCCGGGCCATGGCCCGCACCTGTGGCCCCTGCGTCCATATCCAGAACAAGGAACACGAACATGGCTGTTGTAACCGCTGCTACTGTCAAGGAACTGCGCGAGCGCACCGGCGCCGGCATGATGGACGCCAAGAAGGCGCTGACCGAAGCCAATGGCGATATCGAAGCCGCCGTTGACGCCCTGCGCGCCAAGGGCCTCGCCACCGCCCAGAAGAAGTCGAGCCGTACCGCCGCCGAAGGCCTGGTGGGCATCGAGGTCGCCGGCCTCAAGGGCGTCGCTGTCGAAGTGAACAGCGAAACCGATTTCGTCGCCAAGAACGAGCAGTTCCAGGATTTCGTCCGCAAGGTGACCTCGGTCGCGCTGACCACCGGTGACGATGTCGAAGCGCTCAAGACCGCCGAATATCCCGATGGCGGCAGCGTCGGCGAAAAGCTGACCAGCTCGATCGCCACGATCGGCGAAAACCAGTCGATCCGTCGCATCAAGACCGTCTCGGTCGATCAGGGCGTTGTCGTGTCGTACATGCACAATGCCGTCGCGCCGAACCTCGGCAAGATCGGCGTGCTGGTCGCGCTCGAAGGCGATGTCGCTGCCGACGTGCTGGAGCCGCTGGGCAAGCAGATCGGCATGCACATTGCCGCTGCCTTCCCGCTGGCGCTGAACGCCGACGGCCTCGATGCCGAGCTGATCGCGCGCGAACGCAAGATCGCCGAGGAAAAGGCTGCCGAGAGCGGCAAGCCCGCCGAAGTGCAGGCCAAGATGGTCGATGGCGCGATCGCCAAGTTCGCCAAGGAAAACGCGCTGCTCAGCCAGCTGTTCGTGATCGACAACAAGACCCCGATCGCCGACGTGGTGGCCAAGGCCGCCAAGGACGCGGGCGGCAAGGTCGTCCTCAAGGACTATGTCCGCTTCCAGCTCGGCGAAGGCATCGAGAAGGAAGAAACCGACTTTGCAGCCGAAGTCGCTGCAGCTGCGGGCCTCTAAGCCTTTTTGAAATCAACAGGACCGGCGGGTGGCTCCAGGGCTGCCCGCCGGTTTTGCATGTGCTGCGCAGGCAGCTTTGCGCTTCCGTCGCACAAGTGCAGGAACGTGCTTGGCAGTGCCGGATGCACTGACTATGGTGCGCGCCACTCGGCCAGAAGCGCCGCATTTCATTCCAGATACCGGAACATTCATGACCATCGCATCCTACCGCCGCATCCTCCTGAAGCTGTCGGGGGAAGCCCTGATGGGCGACGGCCAGTATGGCATCGATCCCGCCACCGTGTCGCGCATGGCGGCCGAGGTGAAGGCGGCAAAGGATACCGGGCTCGAAATCTGCCTGGTCATCGGCGGCGGCAACATCTTTCGCGGCATGGCCGGGGCTGCCAAGGGCATGGACCGCGCGCAGGCCGACTATATGGGCATGCTCGCGACGGTGATGAACGCGCTGGCGATGCAGAGCGCACTCGAGCAGATGGGCGTCCCCACCCGTGTCCAGTCGGCGATCGAGATGGACAAGGTGTGCGAGCCGGTGATCCGCCGCCGCGCCCAGCGGCACCTGGAAAAGGGCCGTGTGGTAATCTTCGCCGCGGGCGTCGGCGCGCCCTATTTCACCACCGATTCCGGCGCGGCGCTGCGCGCGGCCGAGATGAAGTGCGATGCGCTGCTGAAAGGGACCAGCGTCGATGGCGTGTACAATGCCGATCCCAAGCTGGATCCCAAGGCCGTCCGTTATGAAACATTGAGTTATGACCGGGTGTTGCAGGACAATCTCAAGGTCATGGACGCCAGCGCCGTGGCGCTCTGCCGCGACAATTCCATCCCCATCGTGGTGTTCTCGATCCGCGAACAGGGCAATCTTGCCCGCGTTCTGAGCGGCGAAGGCACCGCGACAACCGTCTATCAGAAGGACTGAACCAGTGGCACAGTTTGACAAGAAGGATCTCGAGCGCCGGATGAACGGCGCGGTCGAATCGCTGAAGGGCGATCTGTCCGGCCTGCGCACCGGCCGCGCGAACACCACGCTGCTCGATCCGGTGACGGTCGAGGTCTATGGCGCGCATATGCCGCTGACCCAGATTGCGACAGTGTCCGCGCCGGAGCCGCGCATGCTCTCGGTGCAGGTCTGGGACAAATCGAATGTCGGCCCGGCCGACAAGGCGATCCGTTCGGCGGGCTTGGGTCTCAACCCGATCGTCGATGGCCAGACGCTGCGCCTGCCGATCCCCGACCTGACCGAGGAACGCCGCAAGGAACTCGCCAAGCTCGCCGGTCAATATGCCGAAAAGGCGCGCGTCGCGATCCGCAACGTCCGCCGCGACGGCATGGATTCGCTCAAGAACGACGAGAAGAAGGGCGACATCAGCGAGGACGAGCGCAAGCGCTTCGAGACCGAAGTGCAGAAGCTGACCGACGACATGATCGCCCAGGCCGATGCCGCCGCGACCCAGAAGGAAAAGGAAATCCTGGGCCAGTGATCTTTCGCCCGGGTCCCAAGCTGTCCAAGGCTCAGGCGCATTCCGCAGCCCCGGCGCATGCGGGGTTGGCGGCGGCCTGCGGATTGCGTCACGCGGCCATCATCATGGACGGCAATGGACGCTGGGCGGCCAGGCGCAACCTGCCGCGCTTTGTCGGCCACAAGCAGGGGGTCGAGGCGGTGCGCACCACCGTGCGCGCCGCGCGTGACATGAGACTGGAGGCGCTGACGCTCTACGCCTTCTCGTCGGAAAACTGGAAGCGCCCCGAAGACGAGGTTTCGGACCTGATGGGGCTGCTGAGGCACTTCATCCGCGCCGATGTCGACGAGTTCATCGCCAACAATGTGCGCCTGAAGATCATCGGCAATTATCGCGCACTCGCGCCCGATCTGGTCGAGATGATCGACGATGTCGTGCAGCGTACCGCGCATAACAGCGGCACCACGCTGGTGATTGCGCTGAACTACGGCGCGCAGGACGAGCTGGTCCGCGCCGCGCGTGCGCTCGCCGCTGCGGCTACGCGCGGCGAGGTCAGCGCCGATGCGATCCAGGCCGCGCATATCGATGCTGCGCTCGACACCAGCGACCTGCCCCCGCTCGACCTCCTCATCCGCACCTCGGGCGAGCAGCGGCTGAGCAACTTCCTGCTCTGGCAGGCGGCCTATGCTGAACTCTATTTCACCGAGACGCTCTGGCCGGATTTCGACGGGGATTCATTGGCAGAAGCATTTCAGGCCTATGCCACCCGCGAAAGGCGCTTTGGTGGCCGCTGACCCAGGGAAGCGGTCGCTGTTCGGCCAGGATCTCGCGATCCGCACGGTTTCGGGCATTGTACTGGTGGCGATCGCCGGCACCGCGCTGTGGTTGGGGGGCATTGCCTTCTGGCTGCTGCTGATGGCGGGCGCACTGGCAATGCAGCACGAATGGGCCGGGCTGGTCGGACGCATGGAACGCCGCCGCCTGTCGATGCTGGCGCTGATGGCCCCCTTGTCGATGCTCTCGCCCTTTGCCGATGGCCCGGGCTTTCTCTCGCTGGGCTTCATCATCGGCGGAGCCTTTTTCATCGCGACGATCGACCGCGGTTTCCGGCTTGCCTGGGGCGTGCTCTATTGCGCGCTGCCGGTCATGGCCTTGCTCTATCTGCGGGGGCAGGACAACGGCCTGCTGCTCGCCTTCTGGACGATGGCGACGGTCTGGGCGACCGATATCGGCGCTTATTTCGCCGGGCGCGGCATCGGCGGGCCTAAGATCGCCCCGTCGATCAGCCCCAGCAAGACCTGGGCGGGGCTCGCAGGCGGCATGACCGCCGCGCTGCTGTTCGCGATGCTGCTGCGCGAGCATCTCGACCTGCCCTATATCCTCGTGCTGGCGAGCGCACCGCTGGCCGTCGTTGCGCAGATGGGCGATTTTCTGGAGAGCTGGATGAAGCGCCAGGCCGGCGTCAAGGATTCGGGGACGCTCATCCCCGGGCATGGCGGCATTCTCGACCGGGTCGATGGTCTTGTCCCGGTCGCACCGGTCGTCGCAACTCTGGTTGCAGCCAACGCATTTTGGGCGCTAGGATAAGCCTGACATGTCGCGCCCCGAAACGCTCTCTCCCGGCCTGATCGTGCCGCCGCCGTCCGCTGAGCCGCGCTCGATCAGCATCTTCGGCGCAACCGGATCGGTGGGCAGTTCGACGCTCGATCTCATCCGCCTCAACCCTTCGGCCTATCGCATCGTAGCGCTCACCGCGAACAGCGATGCCGCCGGGCTGGCGAAGCTCGCACGCGAATTCTCCGCCCAAGTCGCGGTGATCGGCGATCCTGCGCAGCATCAGGCGCTGGCCGATGCGCTCGAGGGAAGCACCACCCAGGCCTGGTCGGGGCCGCAGGCGCTGCTCGATGCCGCCGACCTTGATGCCGACTGGACCATGGCCGCGATTGTCGGCTGCGCCGGGCTCGCGCCGATCATGCGCAGCCTGTTGCGCGGACGCAGCGTTGCGCTCGCCAACAAAGAGGCTCTGGTCTCTTCCGGCGCGCTGATGATCGAGGCGGCGCGCAGTTCGGGCGCGACCCTGCTCCCGGTCGATTCCGAGCACAATGCGATTTTCCAGTGCCTTGCGGGCGCTTCCTACGATCAGGTGCAAAGCATCACGCTCACCGCCAGCGGCGGGCCGTTCCGCACCTGGACGATCGAGCAGATGCGCGCGGCAGGCCCGGCCCAGGCGGTCGCGCATCCCAACTGGTCGATGGGCGCGAAGATTTCGGTCGACAGCGCGACGATGTTCAACACGGGGCTCGAACTGATCGAGGCCTATCATCTCTTCCCGGTCGGGCTCGACGCCATCCGCATCCTGGTGCACCCGCAATCGGTGATCCATTCGATGGTCGAATATCGCGACCGTTCCACGCTGGCACAATTGGGCGCGCCCGACATGCGCATCCCGATCGCCTCGGCACTCGCCTGGCCCGACCGGATCGCGACCGATTGCGCGCCGCTCGATCTTGCGACCATCGGCCAGCTGACCTTCGAACCGCTGGATAACGAACGCTTTCCCGGCCCCGGCATCTGCCGCCAGGCGATTGCCGCAGGTGGAGGCGCCCCCGCCATCCTCAACGCGGCGAACGAAATCGCGGTCGCAGCATTCCTGAACGAAGAGATCGGATTCCTCGATATTGCCGCAATTGTGTCCGAGGTTCTGGCAGGCTATAGCCCGCAGAACCCGCAAAGCCTGCAGGATGTGCTTGCGATAGATCGAGAGGCGCGCGTGCATGCTGCCGCCGCCGTGCGAACCAGGAACTGACCCTTGAACGAAAATCCCGGCTTTCTGCTGACCGTCTTCGCCTTTCTGCTCGTGCTCGGACCTTTGGTCTTTGTCCACGAAATGGGCCATTATCTGGTCGGACGCTGGTTCGGAGTGAAGGCGGAATCCTTCTCGATTGGCTTCGGGCGCGAGATTGCCGGATGGACCGACAAGCGCGGTACCCGCTGGAAGCTGGGGATGCTGCCGCTGGGGGGCTATGTCCAGTTTGCCGGCGACATGGACCCGTCGAGCCGTGCCGATCCGAACTGGATGGCGCTGCCCGCCGAAGAGCGCAACCGCACCTTCCAGTCCAAGACGCTGTGGCAGCGCGCGCTGATCGTGTTTGCCGGCCCCGCGATCAACTTCCTGTTCGCCATCCTGATCCTCGCCGGTTTCGCCTTCGCCTATGGCAAGAGCGTGACCCCGCCGGTGGTCGCTGGCGTGCTGCCCGGATCGGCGGCGGCGGAAGCCGGGCTTCTTCCCGGCGACCGCATCGTCTCGGTCGATGGCGAACAGATCGAGTGGTTCGACGAGCTCGGCCGCCGTATTGCGCACCGCCCCGATGAACGCATCACGCTGCGCGCCGAGCGCCAGGGCGAATTGCGCGAGTTCGATTTCAAGGTCGGCGTCGACGTTCAGAAGGACCGGTTCGGCAACGAATATCGGATCGGCCGCCTTGGCATCATGTCGGCCAAGCCCGTGATGCGCCCCGTTTCGCTGATCGAGGCCCCCGTGGTCGCCGTCGAGCGCACCGGCGATATCGTGCGCCTGATGGTCGCGACGCTGGGCCAGGTCATCACCGGACGTCGCTCGGTTTCCGAACTTGGCGGCCCGCTCAAGATCGCGCAGGTTTCGGGCGAGCAGCTCTCCGCCGGGCTCGACGATTTCATCTTCTTCATCGCGCTGATCTCAATTAATTTGGGGTTCATCAACCTGCTGCCAATTCCCATGCTCGATGGCGGTCATCTGCTATTCTATGCGATCGAGGGAATCCGGCGCAAACCGGTCAATCCCAGGGTCATGGAATGGGCGTTCCGTTCGGGGCTGGCGGCTGTGCTGGCGCTGATGGTGTTCGTGACCGTCAACGATCTGGCATCGTTCGGCCTGCTCGGCTGAAAGACGGGTTGATTGATTGCAGCGGATGATGCAGGGGATTGCGCACCGGGGCGGGTTATCGGACGGCAATGCAGGGACTGTCCGGTGTTTTTTGGCTTAGGGTGGGTCTTTTTTTCGTGAAATCTGAACAGAAATTCGCCATCGGCGCGCGTGCCCTCGGCCTGTTGCTGGGCTCGACCGCATTGGCCGGAACCGCAAGCACCGCCTTCGCCCAGGCCGCCGGCCCCGCAGCGCCCCCCGCTGCGCCGCAAGCCGCGGCTCCCGCCGCCGTGGTGCCGCCTGCGGGCCAGCAGATCCGCTCGATCACCGTCAACGGTTCGCAGCGCATCGAGGCCGATACCGTTCGTTCCTACATCCAGTTGCGCGTCGGCGACGTGTACACCCAGGTCGCTGCCGACCAGGCGCTGCGCGACCTGTTCGAGACCGAGCTCTTTGCCGATGTCGCCATCCGCAACAATGACGGCGCGGTGGTGATCGACGTCAAGGAAAACCCGGTCATCAACCGCGTGATCCTGGAAGGCAACAAGC
>CAXRCQ010000483.1:0-3164 GCA_964228845.1 Blastomonas sp. | reverse complement strand
ACGATGGTGAGAAAGATGACCGGCGCGATCACCATCTTGACCAGCTTGATGAACACATCGCCCAGCGGCTTCATCGCCGCCCCGGTCTCCGGCGCGAAATGCCCGAGCGCGACGCCCGCGACGATCGCGACCAGCACCTGCACGTAAAGCTGAGCATACCAGCGGCGGGGCGTGCGGGTGGGGAGCGGCGAGGGCGTGGCGATGGAGACCATGGCTGCGGCCTAACACCGGTGCGGCCTGCTTCCAACGATTATGCTCGCAGGCTCATCCGAAAGGCGCGTCGATCGCCGGTTGCGGCTCGGTGAACCAGCGCGGTCCATCGTCTGCCATGTAGAAATGGTCCTCCAGCCTTATGCCGAAACGGTCGGGAATGACGATCATCGGTTCGTTGGAAAAGCACATGCCGGTGGCGAGTGGCGTGGTGTCGCCGCGCACCAGATAGGCGGGCTCGTGGATCGACAGGCCGATGCCGTGGCCGGTGCGGTGCGGCAGGCCGGGCAGCGCATAATCGGGGCCGAGACCTGCGGCTTCGAGCACGCGGCGCGCGGCGGCGTCGACGCTCTCGCACGGCGCACCGGGCCGAGCGGCCTCGAACGCGGCGGACTGCGCGGCATGCTCCAGATCCCAGATGCGGCGCTGCTCGTCATTCGGCGTGCCGAAGACATAGCTGCGCGTGATATCCGAATGATAGCCGTGCACGGTGGTGCCGGTATCGATCAGGACGACATCGCCCTCGTGCAGTTCGGGATCGCCGGGCAGACCGTGCGGAAAGGCCGATCCGCGCCCGAACTGGACCATGCAGAAGGTGCTGCCCGGCCCGCCCATCGCGCGGTGCGCGTCTCCGATGAAGCGGATCACCTCGCTCGCCCTGATGCCCTCGTGCAGGATCAGCGCGGCGCGGCGGTGCGCTTCGAGCGTCATCGATTTGGCCTGCTGCATCAGCGCGATCTCGGCAGGCGACTTGTGCATGCGGCAGCCGTCGATCGCCGGTGCGCCGCTGGTGAGCGCGAGGCCGGGGGCGGACTTGGCGATGCGGTCGACGAACAGGAAGGGCAATGCCGGATCGATTGCCAGCGTGCTCGCATTCCAGGCGCGGCAGGCATCGGCGACCAGCGCAGTGGGCGATTCATCCTCCTGCCACAACCGGATTTCCACATTGATCTCGAGCTCGGCCTGCAGCGACCCCAGCTCGAAAAAGGGGGCGATCATCACCGGGTCGCCGCTCACCGGGATCAGCAGCGCCACCAGCCGCTCGGTCCCGCCCCAGGAGACGCCGGCGAAATAGCGCAGGCTCGTGCCCGCGCCGACGATCAGCGCATCGGCCCCCGCATCACGAGTGAGCTTGCGCGCCTTCTCGATCCGCGCCAGCCGTTCCTCGATCGTGATCGCCGGGGCGATATCCTGCCAGGGAGCGAGCCCGGCCAACTGCTCGATTGCGGTCGATCCGCCAATGCCTTTCATGTCGTTCCTCCAAAGCGCGCCGGGTCGAAGGGCGCCAGGTCGATGGGACTGGGCTTGCCCGTAGCCAGCGCAGCAACCAGCTCCCCGGTGATCGCCGCCAGCGTCAGCCCCAGATGCTGATGCCCGAAGGCATATAGCAGATTGCGCGCGCGGGTGCTGCGGCCGATCGCGGGCAGATAATCGGGCAGGGTTGGACGTGCGCCCATCCAGGGCTTTCCGGGCAGAACGAAGGGCAGGCCAAGTTCGGTGACATGGGCACGCAGCTTGGCCCATTTGGTCGGATCGGGCGGCGCAGCGCGCGCCGCGAACTCGACAAAGCTGGCCGCGCGCAGTCCGCCGGCAAAGCGGGTGACGATCATCGAGCGGTCCTCGAACGCCACCGGGGGCATGTCCTGCGGCCAGCGGCTGGCGGCAGACTGGATGTGATAGCCGCGCTCGGCGATCAGCGGGATGCGCGCTCCCATCGGGCGCAACAGTTCGCCAGACGCGGCCCCCGCGCACAGCACGATATGGTCGGCACGCAGCGTTTCGTCGCCAAGACGGACCACGGCCTCGCCGCCCTGCAGTGCAATGCCGTCGGCCTGCGCATGCCGGATCGTGCCACCGGCTGCGCCCAGCGCGCTGCGCAACGCATCGGCGAGCGCGGCGAGATCGGTCATCTGGCCCGAGCCAGCGAAACGCACTGCGCCTGCAATTCGTCCTCCGCGTGCCAGGTCGCGGATCGCGGCCAGCTCGTCCGCGCTCGCATCGCGCACGCTGGCGGTGCCGATATCGGTTCCGGTCCAGAAGCTGCGGCCTCGCGCCGCGGACGCCTCGCTTTCCCAGGCGACAAAATGGCCGTTCTCACGCAGCAGGTGTGCGGAGCCGATCATCCCGCTCGTTCGCTTCCAGGCGGGCATTGCCTCGGCGAGAAGCGCGGATAACGCCGCCGTACCACTGGCAAAGCGCGCGGGCGTGCTGGCGCGCATCAGGCGCAGCGCAAAGGGTCCCCAGCTGCCGATCTGCGCAGCGGGAAGCCCCAAGGCCCCGCGCGGATGCAGCCGACCCCAGGCGCTGCGGATCGTCGCCAGCGAAGCGAGCGGCTGGACCTGCTCGACCGCGATATGCCCGGCATTGCCCCAGGATGCGCCTAGCGGCTTTTCTTGCGGCTCCAACACTGTCACGATGCTGCCTGCGCGCTGCAACTGCAGCGCCGCGCAGAGGCCGACAATGCCCCCGCCGATGACGAGAGCGGTCGCGCGCGAAGGATGGCTGCTGTTTTTCATCTTGCAGGTCCTATCCTATAATCGTATACGATTTTATCGCAACAGGGGATTTCGCGACGATGACGGCTCACAAGACGCTTTGGCAGGGAGTGTATCCCGCCGCCACCACCCAGTTCACCGAAAGCCTCGCGATCGATCATGACGCGACGCAAAAAGTGCAGTCGGCGCTGGTTGATGATGGCGTCGATGGGCTGATCATCCTGGGCACATGCGGTGAGAACAATTCGCTCGAATCCGACGAGAAGCTCGCCGTGCTCAAGGGTGCGGTCGAGGCGGTCGGCGGCCGGGTGCCTCTGGTCGCTGGTGTCTCCGAATTCACCACCAAGCGGGCCGTCGAATATGCGAAGCAGGCCGAGGCAATCGGCATCGACGCGCTGATGCTGCTGCCGTGCATGGTCTATGTACCGCGCGTCGAAGAGCTCGAAGCGCATTTCCGCG
>CAXRCQ010000482.1:0-5168 GCA_964228845.1 Blastomonas sp. | reverse complement strand
ATGGACGGCCGATTTCAGGCTCGAAACATCATAGCGCGTGCGCACGTTTTCGGGCAGCTTGAGCATCCTGTTTAAATGTGTCGGCACCCATTGGCTGACATTGACCTTGTAACGCTCGATCAGCTGCAGGGCATATTCAGGATCGAATTTCTCCATGACAATCACGGTACCGCCCAGCTTGTGCACGGTCATGCACCAGCGCAGCGGCGCAGCGTGGTAGAGCGGCGCGGGTGAAAGATAGATGCTGTCCGGGCCGAAGCCGAACGCGCCCTGGGCCAGCATGACCAGGGTGTTGCTCGCGGCGATATCGCCATCTTCGGGCAGCGGCAGGCGGACACCCTTGGGGCGACCAGTGGTGCCCGACGAATAGAGCATGTCCGATCCCGCTCGTTGGTCGGCGATCGGCGTATCGGGCATGGCGGAAATCGCGGCGGTCGCGTCTGTATCGTCGAGATTGACGGTCGGCACCTGCGGGCAGGCGCTTCGGATCGCATCGAGATGCTGGCCGAGATAATCGGACGCGAATAGCAGCTTGGCACCACTATCGTTGAGAATATAGCTGATCTCGTCCGCCGTCAGCCGGTTCGAGATCGCGACGAAGATCAGGCCCGCGCGCTGCGCACCCCAGACCACGTTGAAATATTCCGCCCGGTTTTCCATGCACAAGGCAACGGTGTCGCCAATATTGATCCCCTGGGCACGAAGATACTGCGCTATCTGGTTGGAGCGACGATCAAGCTCTCCATAGCTGACCTCCAGCCCCGAACCTGCCATGATCACTGCGGGCTTGTCTGCCTGGCTTTGGGCATGGACCGATGGATGCATGCGACATTCTCTCCTTGTCATGGGAAAGGCCCGGCCCGCCATTCGGCATGTTCCGTCACGATTCCCTCTGCAGCAGCATCATTGTTTAATCGCGCGATTAAAGCAATGGCAAAGCGCGCGCGTCTGCGGTGCACAAACAAAAAGCGCCGGTGACCCGGCGCTTGATGTCGAGATTTGCAAAAATCGGTGAGAATTATTCGGCGGGACCGCCCTGGGCGACCTTGCCGCCATCCTGCATCGCCAGCAGATAGTCGCGCGAGGAGATGAAGGGCATCGGATTGACCGAGTTTCCGGCGATGCGCACTTCATAGTGAAGATGGCTGCCGGTCGAGCGGCCGGTCGAACCCATGAGGCCGATGACCTGGCCCTTGGTGACGCGCTGGTTGGGCTGAACCAGAATCTGCGAGAGGTGGCCGTAGCGCGTCTGGATTTCGCCACCGTGATTGACTTCGACATACTGGCCGTAACCGCCGACCCACTGAGCGCGGCCCACGATGCCGTCGGCGGTAGCATAGATCGGCGTGCCGATCGGGCCTGCCATGTCGAGACCCTTGTGGCGAGCGCGGCGACCGGCGAACGGATCGGCGCGGAAGCCGTACTGGCTGGTAAGCTTGAAGCTGTCGACCGGCTTGCGCGAGGGGATGGAAACACGTCCGGTGTCCCGGTTTTCCATCGATTTCCAGTCGGCGAACAGAGCGCGGAATTCGGTGTCCTGGGCTCCCAGAGCGCCTTCAGCGGAGACCTGAGGCACCGCAGCGGCGATATCGGTGGCATTGCCTTCCGCAAGAGCGGGTGATGCAGCGCACAGCAGACCCGCTGTGGTGGTGGTAAGGACCGTTGCGACGATTCTGGTTGCGACCATGAATATTCAGCACCTTGTTGCAAGGGCAACCGCCGGGCCGTTCGGACCTTGCGGCTGTCCTTCGTGCCCCGATGCCTCTTTCAAGGCGGGGCACAAAAACACAAAAATCGTTGGAACCCCTTCCCTCCGATTTCGTTGGATGATGGGTAGAGGCAAAGCTTTGTGCACTGCAACCCGCAACCGCTCACCGCGCGTTGAAGCGTCTGGCTGGCACGTTGAGTCGTTTAATCGTGCATGAATTGGCCGGTTTTCAGCCCGAATCCGGATGGTTGAACCATGGGAATCAGCTCGGATCGGCCCCGATCCGCTTGCTGCGTTAACCCTTGTCGCGCCGAACCGATTGGAAATTTCCGCCATCGCGGCAAAAAGGGCCCGCCAGATGAACTGGCGAGCCCCTGGCATTAACCGTGATTCGCAATCGAAATTTCAGAGCGCCTGTGCAGCGGCCAGCACCTCGCTGACGTGGCCCGCCACCTTCACCTTGCGCCAGGCGCGCACGACCTTACCGTCCTTGCCGATCAGAAAGGTCGAGCGGTCCATCCCCATATATTTCTTGCCGTACATCGATTTCTCGATCCACACGCCCATCGCTTCAGCGAGCCCGTCAGTTTCCGCATCGCTGGCGAGCGGGACAGTCAGGCCATATTTCTCGATGAACTTTAGATGTTTTTTCGGGGGATCCTTCGAGACGCCAAGAACCGATACGCCCGCAGCCTCGAATTCGGAGAGATGCGCGCTGAACTCCTGCGCCTCCTTGGTGCAACCGGTGGTGTCGTCCTTGGGATAGAAATACAGCACCCATGGCTTTCCGGCATAATCGGACGCCGAAATCGAACTGCCATCGGGCGCGGTCAGCGCAATGTCGGGAATGCTGTCACCAATATCGGTCATGCTCTGTCCTTCTCTCTCAATCGCCGTTTGCGGGCACGCTGGCCCCAAATAGTTGCTGCCATCCGATTTGAACACTGGCTCGCGCAGCATCGACTGCTGCCAGCAGACCGTCCCAGCTTTCGCAGCCACAGGCGCGTGCGACCAGCACCTGGCTTGCAGGTGGCGGCGTCCGGCAATCGGGTGCGACCAGCCGCAGCGTGACCAGAAGTCGCGTCATCAGATCATGGGCTTGCGCCAGCGAGGCGCTGACGAGCCCCTGATCGGCCAGCATCTCGAGCGCCCGGCGAAGATCGGGATCGAACCCGGTGCGGTGCTTGAGCTGTAGCGTGTGCACAATGAATTCCAGATCGACCAGCCCGCCCGGCAGCAGCTTCACGTCGAGCGGCCCCAGCGGCTTCTTGTGCGCGGCGATATCCGCGCGCATCTTGAACGCCGCCGCCGTGAGCGCATCGGCATCTCGCGGTGTGTGGAGAACGTCGCCGATCACGGCTTCGAGCCGTGTCCTGGCCTCTGGCGACCCATACACAACGCGCGCTCGGCACAGCGCCATATGCTCCCAGGTCCAGGCCTGTTCGCGCTGATACTCCGCAAAGCTGGCATAGGATACCGCGAGCAGCCCCTGCGCGCCATTGGGCCGCAACCGCGTATCCACCTCGTACAAGGCTCCCGCCGCTGTCGGCACCGAAAGCGCAGCGATGATCCGCTGGGCGAGCCGGTTGTAATATTGCGTGCTGCCCAAGGGGCGCCTGCCATCGGATTCGCCGCCGATCTCGCCGCTGAAAAGGAAGATGAGGTCGAGGTCTGAAGCATGGGTGAGCGCGCCGCCCCCCAGCCGTCCGAGTGCGAGGATCACCGGCTCGCTGCCGGGCATCTGGCCGTGGACTTGCGTGAACTCGCCGATGGCACAATCGGCAAGACGGCAGATGGCAGCCTCTGCGACGCGCGCATAGCCGCCCGCGATCTCGACCGGATCGTGCCTGCCTTCGATCAGTTGCACGCCCAAGGCGAAACGCATCTCGCCGACGCGCACACGCACTGCGTCGAGCCGCTGCTGATAGTCGTCTCCGGGCTCCTCGCGCGCCAGCCGCTGCGCGATGTCCGCCACGCTTCCCACAAGGTCATAGGCGCTGGCATCGATCAGCCCGTCGAGCAGATCGCCCCGCCGCGCCAGCGACTCTGCGAGCACCGGCGCGTGGCTCAATATGTCGACCAGCGTCTGCATCAGGGCCGGGCGCGCCTGAAGCAGGCGGAACACGTTCACCGTACTGGGCAATTGCCGCAGCAGATCGTCGAACCGGTTGAGCGCCCCGGTCTGATCGGGGGCATCGGCAAAGGCGGCAAGCAGGGCAGGCAATACTTCCTCGAACGCCTTGCGGCCTGCTGCCGTGCGCAGCGCCCGTACCGTTCCGCCGCGCCAGCCCTGCACGCGCTCGGCCAGCGTCCCGGGTTGATCGAGCCCCGCATGGGCCAGCGCCTCGGCAAGCAGTTCGGGATCATTGCTCAGCGGAACGACCGCCGTATCTCCCTGTCCGCGCTGCGAGGCGATCAATCCGTCATAAACGCTCGCAACATCGCGGGTCACCGGCTCGATCGTCGCGATCATCGCTGCGCCATTGGCCAGTCCGTGCAACCGCGCGACATTATCCAGCGAGCCCGGATCGGTCGGCAGGCTGTGCGTCTGCTGGTCGTCGACCATCTGCAGCCGGTGCTCGAAGGTACGCAGCGTGCGATAATGGTCCGCTAGCAGCTGCGCCTCGTGATCCGGGATGATGCCCTGCGCCGCCAGCGCCGCCAGTGCGTCGAGCGTCGAGCGCACGCGCAAGGCCGGGTTGCGCCCGCCATGGATCAACTGGTGCGCCTGAGTGAAGAACTCGACCTCGCGAATGCCGCCGCGCCCGCGCTTAAGATCGAAGCCCGGACCCAGCTTCTGACCCTTGCTGTAATGATCGCGGATCTGCCGGGTGAGCGCGGCAATCTCGTCGATCGTGCCAAAATCGAGCGAGCGGCGCCAGATGAAGGGCCGAAGCGCCTCCATGAAATACCCGCCCAGCTCGCTGTCGCCTGCTGCAGCCCGCGACCGGATGAACGCCGCCTGCTCCCAGGTAAGCGCCTGCGATTCATAGTGCGACAAGGCCGCATCGACAGGAATGGCGAGCGGTGTCACCTCGGCAGCCGGGCGCAGCCGCAGGTCCATGCGGAAGACATAACCATCGCCGTCGCGCATGCTCATCATATCAATGAGTTGCCGCGCAATACGCTGCGCAGCATCGCCCGGTTCCTCGCGCGCACGGCGCGGCAGAGTTTCCGGGTCATAGAGGAAGATCGGGTCGATATCCGACGAGTAGTTTAGCTCCTGCCCGCCATGCTTGCCCAGCGCAATCACGGCAAAGCCCTTGGGCTGGGCGTCGGGCGTGCGCCGCGCGATTACATCCGCCAGTGCCGCATCAAGCGCCTGGTCGGCAAAATCAGACAGCACCCGTGTGACCTTTTCGACAGTCACCAGTCCGGCCAGGTCGGCGAGCGCCAGTACCAGAGACAAGGCGTTCTTCCGTCGCCGGAGAGCCTGCGCCACGGGCAGATCGCGATACTG
>CAXRCQ010000481.1:0-5602 GCA_964228845.1 Blastomonas sp. | reverse complement strand
CTGCCGATCAACTGGAAGGAAATGGGCCCGATCTACGAGAAGCGGATTCTCGACGAAATCGGCCATCGGCTGATCCCCGACATTCACGAGCGGATCGTGACCAGCTTCCACTATACGCCGCAGGATTTCAGCACCGATCTGAACGCGCATCTGGGCAGCGCCTTCAGTCTGGAGCCGCTGCTGACGCAGAGCGCGTTCTTCCGCACGCACAACCGCGACGATGCGATCCCCAATCTCTATTTCGTCGGAGCGGGCACGCATCCGGGCGCAGGCATTCCCGGCGTGGTCGGCAGCGCCAAGGCGACCGCGACGCTGATGCTCGAGGACATGCTCTGAGATCATCAATCCTCCCCGTGCTCGTATCGGGGAGGATTTCATCCGGGGCATCGCTAACCACGTCCGCTCAGCCTGAGCCTGTCGAAGGCCCCGCGCCCTGGGCCGCGATTGCTTTTGCCTTGACCGGGGATGGCAGGCTATATCCGGCTGACGACATCACGGGGCCTTCGACAAGCTCAGGCTGAGCGGGTCTGGGTGCGCCCGTGTGCAGATACGGAGCCCTTTCATGCACACCGGATCATGCCTGTGCGGTGCGATCGCGTTCACCGTCTCCGCCCCGCTCAAGGGGCCCGATGCCTGCCATTGCGGCCAGTGCCGCAAGCAATCGGGCCATTACTGGGCCTCGACCGACGTCAAGCGCAGCGACCTCGCCATCAGCGGCGAGGAGCATGTGCGCTGGTACCAGTCGAGCCCGAAGGTGCGGCGGGGCTTTTGCGGGACCTGCGGCAGCTTCCTGTTCTGGGACCCGCCGCACCGCGATTCGATGGCCGTGGCGATGGGGGCATTCGATGCGCCGACCGATACGCATCTGCACGTGCATATCTTCACCGCGCACAAGGGCGACTATTACGACATTGCCGACGGCCTGCCGCAGGAATGATCGCAAGCAATCCTCCCCTGCAAGGGGAGGGGGACCGCGCTGCGTAGCAGCGGGGTGGAGGGGTGTCCCCGCCGATGCAGGGCTGACACCCCTCCGTCAGCCCTGCGGGCTGCCACCTCCCCTTGCAGGGGAGGATTTTATCAGGCTTGCCCCGCCCCGCATTTCCGGCGATGGACCCGGCAACACCCCAATCAGGAATCACCATGACCGCCCCCTTCAAGCGCCTGGCCGTCTATTGCGGCTCTGCCACCCCTACCGATCCCGTCTATATCGAAACCGCGCGCATGGTCGGCGCGACCCTTGCCAATCGCGGGATCGGCGTCGTCTATGGCGGCGGCCGGCTCGGGCTGATGGGCGCGACCGCCGATGCCGCGCTCGAACGGGGCGGCGAGGTGATCGGCATCATCCCCGAAGCTTTGGTCCGGCCCGAGGTCGCGCACCAGGGCTGTACCGAATTGCACGTCGTCCCCGGCATGCACGCGCGCAAGCAGCTGTTCACCGACCTGTCCGATGGGTTCATCGTGCTGCCCGGCGGTGTCGGCACGATGGACGAATTGTGGGAAGCGATCAGCTGGTCGCAACTCGGCTATCATTCCGATCCGGTCGGCCTGCTCAACGTGAACGGTTTCTACGACCAGCTCATCGCCTTCAACCGGCACATGATCGATGTCGGCTTCATCCGCCCGCAGCATGCCAATATCCTGATCGTCGACGACACGCTCGACGGGCTGCTGGCGAAGATGGAAGCCTATCGGCCGCACCAGTCGATCTTCTCGATGACGGCGGATGACCTCTAAGCGAACCGCAAAATCCGGTTCCCCCGCGAAGGTGGGAACCGACGGCCATGGATAGAGCCGACCTCGTCGCCCATGCGCGCGACTCGATCGCGCGCGGCTCCAAATCCTTCGCGCTCGCCTCCAGGCTGTTCGATCCGCTGACGCGCGAGCGTGCCTGGCTGCTCTATGCCTGGTGCCGCAAGTGCGATGACCTCGCCGACGGGCAGGACATGGGCCATGGCATGAGCGCGGTCGCCGATGCGAAGGCGCGCGTTGCCTATATCCGCGAACAGACCGATGCCGCGCTGACCGGTCAGCCGACCGACGACGCCGCCTTTGCCGCGCTTGGCCTGGTGGCCGCCGAATGCCGCCTACCCCGCGCGATTATCTTCGACGTGATTCAGGGCTTTGCGCTCGACGCCGATGACTGGCGTCCGCGAACCGAGCGCGACCTGTACCAATATTGCTATCATGTCGCAGGCGCCGTGGGGCTGTTGATGGCGATCGTGATGGGCGTGGACCCTGAGGACGAGGAGACGCTCGACCGCGCCTGCGATCTCGGGCTTGCCTTCCAGCTCGCCAATATCGCGCGCGACCTGTCGGAAGACGATTCGGTCGGCCGCTGCTATCTGCCGGTCGAATGGCTGGCGGAGATGGACATTCCGCCCGGCCAGCACATGAAGCCGTGGCTGCGCGCGCGGCTGGTTCCGCTGGCCAGGCGACTGGTCGACCGCTCCGAAGCGCATGAGGCCTCGGCGCGGGTGGGCGCGGCACGGCTGCCGTTCCGTGCGCGCTGGGCGGTGCTGGCGGCGGCGGGCATCTATGGCGATATCGCGCGCGAAGTGCGCAGCCGCGGCGAGAAAGCGTGGGACCATAGGGTCATCACCACGCGCGGACAGAAGATCGGCTGGGTCGGGCGCAGCCTTGTTCAGGCGCTGACAAGCCCGCAGCAGGTCAGCCGCGAGGGATTGTGGACGCGGCCGCGCGCAGGCCGCTGATCAGGCGGCGCGCGCCGTCCGCAGGCGCTCGGCCATCGGATAGATTTCGCCATGCTCGCGCGCGATCCGGTCGGCAAGCGCCGCGAACACATGCGCCGATTCGGTGCGGAAGGCATCCTGAGCGGCCAGCAGCGCATCGGCGCGTTTCCAGCGATCGATAAAGTCGAGAAACGCATTGGCCAGCCCGCCCATTTCCTGCCAGTAGCGTTCGGCCGTGCGCGCGACATCGGGGTCGCTCGCATTGCGCAGCGCTGGATAGAGAATCTCGTCCTCCAGCGCCAGATGGATGCGCAGGATGCCGGTGAGCCGTGCCAGCATCAGCGTGATCTCGACAGCAGCAGTGCGGTCCGGGATATGCGCGGAGCGCGCCTCGATATCGTGCACGATGGCGAGACAGGCCTCGTGCTGCGACTGCAATTGTCCGATGCGCCAGTTCATAACCGTGCGTCCCCTCCAGGCCGGTGAGCGGTCGGCCCAACGATCGGGACTAAACCAGTTTGGTTAAGGTGCCCCTAATCGGCGGAAACCCGCAGGAAATCACAATCGATTTCAGTTCTGTACTTGCCAGAAAAACTGGTTGCAGATAGAAACCCAATATGCGTTTCGTCACCGCGCGCCGTTACGGCCCCCTCACCCTGTCGCTGATCGTCGGCACCTCGCTGGCGCTGTCCGCCTGTTCGGGCGAAAAGGACGAGGCCGCGCCCGCCACTGCGGACAAGGTGTATCCTGTCACGATAGCCGTGGTTGAGCCCGCATCGACCTCGGCGCTGATCACCGCTGCGGGCACCGTGCGCTATCGCTACGAGACGCCGCTCGGCTTCACCACCGCAGGCAAGATTGCCAGCATCCGCTTTCAGGAGGGCGACCGGGTGATGCCCGGCGCACTGATCGCCGCGCTCGATGCGACCCAGGTCGGTGCCAATCTGGAAAGTGCACGCGCCGAGCAGCAGCGCGCGCAGGCCGAGCTCGGCCGCTTCCAGCAACTGTTCGAGAAGGGCTGGGTGACCAGGGCCCAGCTCGAACGCGCCGAGGCGACCGCGCGCGCCGCTTCCGCCCAGGTCAGCACCGCAGGCTTTGCCAGCGGCACGTCGCGCATCCTCGCGCCATCGGGCGGTGTCATCCTGGCGCGCACCGCCGAGCCGGGCCAGGTGGTCGCGGCAGGCGCGCAGATCGTCGTGCTGGGCGAGACCAGCGGCGGCATGGTGCTGCGCGCGCCGATGATCGACAGCGATATCGCGCGCCTTTCCCCCGGCATGGCGGCGACGGTGCGGCTGTCGGCGGTTCCCGGCGGCGAGATCGAAGGCGTGGTCAGCGAGATCGACGCGCGCGCCAATCCGAGTTCGGGCGCGTTCGAGGTGACGGTCGCTTTGCCCGCCAATCCGGCCTTGCGCTCGGGCCAGATCGGTACGGCAGAATTTCGCGTTGCCGCCGCGCCCGATGCGGCAGGGCTCGCCGTGCCCGCCAGCGCGGTGTTCAACGTGCGCGCAGACGAGGGCTTTGTCTATCTGCTCGACCCGAAGGCCAGCCGGGTGCGCGCGCGCGCGGTGCAGATCGGGCGGGTTGACGACAGGGAGCTGATCATCACCGGCGGTCTGAAGCCTGGCGACCGCATCGTCAGCTCGGGCCTGGTGCTGCTGACCGATGGCGCGAAGGTCAAGCCGCTCACCAGCCGCCAGCCGAGCCGCACCACCGCCGCCGACACGCCCGCCGCCCCCGCTGCCGCCCGTTAGCCTGCAACAGATGAACCTTGCCGCCTTCACCATTGCCCGCTGGCAACTCAGTCTGGTGGCGTTCCTGCTGCTTGCGGCGCTCGGCCTGACCTCGCTGCTGACCATCCCGCGCTCGGTCGATCCGCATTTCCCGATTCCCGTGGTCACCGTGATCATCGCGCTTCCGGGAGCCGACGCGGCGGATATCGAGCAGACCATCGCCAAGCCGGTCGAGGAGGTGCTGCGCGGGATCGACGATATCGACGAGATCCGCGCCGGGATCACCGATGGTTTCGTCACCGTCACTGCTGAGTTCGACTGGGACGGCGACCCCGACCAGTATTTCAACGATGTCGTGCGCGAGGTGAGCGCGATCCGCAGCCAGCTGCCCGAGGGCATTACCGAGCTGCGCTATCGCAAGGCGCGCACCACCGAGGCGGCGGTGCTCCAGCTCGCCATGGTCAGCAAGACCGCGAGCTGGCGGCGGATGCAGAAATATTCGGAGGATATCCGCGACACCTTCGTGCGCTATCCCGGCGTGCGCAACACGGTGATCGACGGCCTGCCCCAGCCCGAGGTGCAGGTGGCGATCGACAGCCGCCGCCTCGCCGAGCTGGGCCTGGCCCCGTCCGCGATTGCCGATGCGCTGCGCCGCGGCGGCGCGGAGCTCCCGCCGGGCGCAGTCGACAGCGCAGGCCGGCGCTTCAATGTCGAGGCGGGCGGCGCCTATCGCGATCTCGACACGATCGCCAACCTGCCGATCCGCGCGGGCAACGGCACGCTGATGCGGGTCAAGGATGTCGCCGATGTCCGCTGGGGCACGGCCGAGCAATTGTACATCACCCGCTTCAACGGCGAACGCGCGATCTTCCTGTCGATCCTGCAGAAGGACGGGTTCGATGTCATCCGGCTCAAGGCATCGCTCGAGGAGGAGCTGCAGCGGCAACAGGCCAATTTCCCGCCCGATATCCGGCTGGAGCAGATATTTGACCAGAGCCGCGACATCGAGCACAGGTTGAGCGAACTCACCCGCGACTTCTCGATCGCGCTCGGCCTCGTCATCATCACGCTGCTGCCCTTGGGCTGGCGCGCCTCGGTGATCGTGATGATCTCGATCCCGCTGTCGCTTGCCTCGGGGCTGCTGGCGATCAGCGTGATGGGCTTCAACCTCAGCCAGCTTGC
>CAXRCQ010000480.1:0-3012 GCA_964228845.1 Blastomonas sp. | reverse complement strand
CGCTCCCTTCCCGCAGCTTCCGGCGCTTCTCGCACATCCGGCCATGGCAGCGCTGCCGCTGCATCGGACAAGACCCGGCACCGACTGGACCGCCGATCGGCCGCTGGTCACCTCCGGCCCCTATCGCACGCGCGACTGGCGGCTGAACGACCGGCTGGTGCTGGAACGCAACCCCAACTGGCATGGCGGCAAGGCTCCGATCGGCACGGTGATCTGGAAGCCGGTCGACGATGCGCTCGCCGGAATGCGGCTGTTCCTGGCCGGCGAGGTCGATATCTCGGGCGATTATCCGCAAAGCCGCCATGACTGGCTCAGGCAGCAGCGCCCCGGGGCCGTGCGCACCGGCGATTATCTGGGCAGCTATTATTTCACCATGAACACGCGCAAGCCGCCGTTCGATGACGCGCGCGTTCGCCGCGCGCTCGGCATGGCAGTCGATCGCAAATGGCTGACGCGCGCGCTGCTGCCGATGGGCAATGCGCCCGCTTATGGCATCGTGCCGCCCTCGTTGCAGGGCGGGACCGCGGTAACCCCCGGCTGGGCCAGCCTTCCGCTCACGCGCCGCCAGGCCGAAGCCAAGCGCCTGCTTGCCGCCGCCGGATACGGGCCCGCACGCCCCTTGCGCTTCGAGATGCGCATCAACTCGTCCGCAGAGCATCGCCGCATGGCGGTCGCGCTCGCGGCGATGTGGAAGCCGCTCGGGGTCGAGGCGAGCATCCTCAACAGCGAACCCGCCTTGCATTTCGCGGCCATGCGGCGCGGCGATTTCCAGATGGCGCGCTCGGGCTGGATCGCCGATCTGCCCGCGCCCGAGAATTTTCTCGCGGTGCACCGGTCGGATGCAGGAGAGGTCAATTATTCGGGCTTTGCCGATCGCGGTTACGATGCGCTGCTCGACCGCGCGATGGCCGAGCCCGACCCTGCCCGCCGCATCGCTGCGATGCGCGCCGCCGAGGCACGATTGCTCGAGGCGATGCCGGTCATACCCTTGTGGTTCTATCGCAGCGGCGCGCTGGTCGCCGCGCGCGTGCGCGGCTGGCAGGACAATCCCGGCAACGTCCACCCGAGCGCGGCGTTGTCGCTGCAACCCGCGCCTGCTATCGCAGGCTCGGGCGGAAAATGAACGCGAGGCGAGGCATGACCGGCGCATGGAAAGCGGCTCTTGCGGGTCTGACGGCTGCGGCGATGCTGGCGCTCGCGGCATGCAGCAGCTCGGACAGCTCGCCGCTCGGCATCTCGGTCATCGATCCCGCCGAAAAGGACAATCTCGACGCGGCAAGGCTCGAACCCGGCGCGGCCTATCTGCGCGCGGCCACCTCGCAGGGGCTGGTGCGGCTCGATTCGCTCGGCAATATCGTGCCGGGCCTAGCGGAGCGCTGGATCGTCACCGATGACGGCCTGAGCTATATCTTCCGCCTGCGCAATGCACGCTGGGAAAATGGCGATCCGGTCACGTCCGAGCATGTCGCCGCCGCGCTCAAGCGCCGGTTGCAGATCGAGGCGAAGACGCCGATCGGGGCTGATACCGCAGAGGTGCGCGACATCCGCTCGATGACCGGGCGCGTGATCGAGATCCGCCTGCTCGCGCCCCAGCCGGAACTTCTGCGCATCCTGGCGATGCCCGAATTCGGAATCCGCCGCAATGGCAGCGGCACCGGGCCGCTCGCCGCCGATCGCCAGCAATATTGGACGATGCTGACCGAACGCGTCGACGATTCGCTCGCGCCCGACCCACGCCGCCGCGTCCGCCCGCTCGAGCTGCGGACCGAAAGCGCGGCGAGAGCCGTGGCGCGCTTTGCAATGGGCGAAAGCGCGCTGGTGCTGGGCGGGCGGTTCGAGCACCTGCCCTATCTTAGCGCAGCAAGCATTTCGGACAATGACGTCCGCGCCGATCCGGTGATCGGGCTGTTCGGGCTGCTGGTCGTCAACGACAAGGGCTTTCTGAGCGATCCTGCCAATCGCGAGGCGCTGGCGCTGGCGATCGACCGCGACGCGCTGATGACGCCGCTGGGCATCGGCCAGTGGCAAAGTTCGACGCGGATCATCCCGCTGGGATTGACCGGCTTTCAGCCGCTGATCGGCGACCGCTGGACGGATCTTTCGCTCGATGACCGGCGCGATCTGGCACGCGGGCGGATCGTGCGCTGGCGGCAGGAAAACGAGACGCTGCCCGAATTGCGCATCGCCCTGCCGCGCGGCCCTGGCGCAAGGCTGGTCTTCGGGCGCATCCAGCGCGATCTGGCGACGATCGGCGTCGGCGCGAAACGGGTGGCTCCCGATGCCAGGGCGGACCTCGTGTTGATCGACGAGGTCGCGCATTATCGCCAGCCCGGCTGGTTCCTCAATCAGCTCGCCTGCGCGGCGCGGCCCGTGTGCAACGAGGAAGGCGACATATTGCTCGCCCAGGCGCGGCGCGCGGTCGATCCGGCGGTCCGCATGGCACGGATGGCCGAAGCCGAAGTCGCGATGACATCCGCAAACATCTACATCCCGCTGGGCGCGCCGGTGCGCTTTTCGCTGGTGCGCGGGAATGTGCCGGGCTTTGCCATCACCGCCGATGGCTGGCACGCCTTGCCGGATCTCGTGACCATCCCCAGATAAGGGGAGCAAGGGGCGCGGAGGTACCATATGAAGCCGATCCGGCCTGAACAGTTGGAGCAGTTGCGCGCGGCGATGCCGGCGCTGTCGAACGATCCGCAGGCGATCCGCCAGCGCGTCGAGATGCTCGAGATGATGCTCGAACGCAGCTTCACCCTGCCTGGCGTCAACCGCAAGGTCGGGCTGGACTTCGTGCTGGGCCTCGTCCCCGTGCTGGGCGACGTGATTACCGGCGCGATGGGCCTGTATATCGTCTGGGAAGCGCGCAATCTGGGCATGTCCAAGTTCCAGCTGGCGCGCATGGCGGCCAATGTCGGGTTCGACAGCCTGCTGGGCGCGGTGCCGCTGGTGGGCGATGCGTTCGATTTCTTCTTCCGGTCGAACACGCGCAACCTGAAGATCATCCGCAAGCAT
>CAXRCQ010000479.1:0-2631 GCA_964228845.1 Blastomonas sp. | reverse complement strand
GGCGCCTATCTCGCTCAGCTGCTTCTCGAAAAAGGCTATATTGTGCACGGCCTCAAGCGCCGTTCGTCCTCGTTCAACACGGGACGCATCGAGGATATCTACGAGGATCCCCATCTCGAGAATTCGCGCTTCCACCTGCATTACGGCGACATGACGGACAGCACCAACCTGATCCGTATCGTCCAGGAAACCCGCCCCGACGAAATCTACAATCTCGCCGCACAGAGCCATGTGCAGGTGAGCTTCGAGACGCCGGAATATACCGCCAATGCCGACGGTATCGGTACGCTTCGCATCCTCGAAGCGATCCGCATCCTGGGCATGGAAAAGACCTGCCGCTTCTATCAGGCTTCGACCTCCGAGCTTTACGGTCTGGTCCAGGAAGTGCCGCAGCGCGAGACGACCCCCTTCTATCCGCGCTCGCCTTATGCCGCGGCCAAGCTCTATTCCTACTGGATCGTGGTCAACTATCGCGAGGCTTATGGCATGCATGCCTCGAACGGCATCCTGTTCAACCATGAAAGCCCGCTGCGCGGCGAAACTTTCGTGACACGCAAGATCACGCGCGCCGCCGCCGCCATCAAGCTGGGCAAGCAGAAGAAGCTGTATCTCGGCAATCTGGACGCCAAGCGCGACTGGGGCCATGCGCGCGAATATGTGCGCGGCATGTGGCTGATGCTGCAGCAGGAAACACCCGACGACTATGTGCTGGCGACCGGCGAAACCACCGAAGTGCGCAAGTTTGTCGAATGGGCGTTCGAGGATGTCGGCATCAACCTGGAATGGCGCGGCACCGGCGTCGACGAAAAGGGCTATTGCAAGGAAACCGGCGAATGTCTGGTCGAGGTCGACCCGCGCTATTTCCGCCCGACCGAAGTCGAGCTGCTGATCGGCGATCCCGCCAAGGCGCATGCCAAGCTGGGCTGGAAGCACGACACTTCGGTGCGTGATCTGGCGCGCGAAATGGTGCAGGCCGATCTCAAGGTCATGGCGGATGCCCCGGTGATGAAGGGCGCCTGATGCATTTCGACCTGTCGGGCAAGCGGGTGTTCGTCGCCGGCCATCGCGGGATGGTCGGCAGCGCGATCGTGCGCCAGCTGGAACAGGGCGATTGCGAGGTGCTCACCGCCACGCGCGCCGAGCTGGACCTGATCGATCAGGCTGCGACCCGGCAGTGGATCGCGGAGCATCGCCCTGACGCCATCGTGGTGGCCGCCGCCAAGGTCGGCGGTATTCTCGCGAACGACACCTATCCCGCCGATTTCCTGTTCGACAATCTGGCGATCGCTGCGAATGTCATCGAGGCAGCGCACCGCGCCGATGTCAACCGCCTGCTGTTCCTGGGTTCGAGCTGCATCTATCCCAAGCTGGCCGACCAGCCGATCGTCGAGGAGGCGCTGCTGACCGGGCCGCTCGAGCCGACCAATGAATGGTATGCGGTCGCCAAGATTGCCGGGATCAAGCTGTGCCAGGCCTATCGCCGCCAGCACGGGCGCGATTACATCTCCGCCATGCCGACCAATCTCTACGGCCCCGGCGACAATTTCGACCTCACCAGCAGCCATGTGCTCCCCGCGCTGATCCGCAAGGCGCACGAGGCAAAGCTGGCAGGGGCTTCGGACATCACCATCTGGGGGACCGGCACTCCGCGCCGCGAATTCCTGCACGCCGACGACTGCGCCAATGCATGCGTATACCTGCTGCAGCATTATTCGGATGCGGTCCATGTCAATGTCGGATCGGGCGAGGACATCACGATCTACGATCTGGCGCAGATGGTCTGCGACACCGTCGGCTTTGCCGGCGAGATCGTTCGCGACGAGAGCAAGCCCGACGGCACGCCGCGCAAGCTGATGAGCGCCGACAAGCTCCGCGCCATGGGCTGGAGCCCCAGCATCGCGCTCGCAGACGGCATTGCCAGCACCTATGACTGGTTTCTGGCCAATCGGTCTGCAAATGGAGCGACGAGCCGATGAGTCCTTTCGAGTTTTTGAGTTATGCCAATCGGCATCCTTTGGCAAAGCGGGCCAAGTTACGCGCGCTCTGGAATATTCTGAGTTGGCAGATGCGGACCAGGTTGTCCGGCGGCATGCACAAGGTTCGCTGGATTGATAATGCCGTATTGCTCGCACGCAAGCGAATGACAGGTGCTACCGGCAATATCTATTATGGCCTGCACGAATTTGAAGAGATGGGATTCTTGATTCATCTTCTTCGTCCCGGCGATCTTTTCGTGGATGTTGGTGCCAATATTGGCAGTTACACCATTCTTGCGGCATCGGTGCGCAAGGCAGAGGTGATCGCGTTTGAACCTGATCCTGGAACACATCGCCTTTTGATGGCCAATATCGAGGCAAATGCCATCGGCTCGAAGGTCCAAGTCGTTCAGAAGGCTGTGGGCGCGGAAGAAGGAGTAATCACCTTCTAGACGGGCCGTGACACGATGAACCACGTAGTAGCTCCGGGTTCGGAGCTATCTGGAGCCAGCCTTCGCACCGTCGAAGTCACAACACTGGATCTTGTGCTGGCTGCCAAGTCTCCGATCATGATGAAAATCGATGTTGAAGGCCATGAGCCGAGCGTAATTGCGGGGGCTTTGCGCGTATTGGCTAACCCGTCGCTTCTGGCGAT
>CAXRCQ010000478.1:0-10838 GCA_964228845.1 Blastomonas sp. | reverse complement strand
GTGATGGCATCCGCGCTGCTCAATCTGGCGGGCATCATCATGACCCCGCTGCTCGTCGTGCTGCTGATCGGCGCGGATGGCGGCGCGGCCATCAGCAGCGACACCGTGGTCAAGATTCTTGCGATCCTGCTTCTGCCCTTTGCGCTGGGCCAGATAGCGCAGGGCTGGCTTGGCCCCTGGGCCATCCGCAACAAGCCACTGCTGACGCTGCTCGATCGCACAGCGATTGCGCTGGCGGTCTATGTCGCCTTCAGTTCGGCCGTGGCGGGCGGCAAGTTGCAGGCTCTGGGCTGGGCTGCGCTCGGCCTTCTTTGCGCCATCATTCTGGTGATGCTGGTGCTGGCGATGCTGCTCGCCTGGGGCCTGGGCGGCCTGCTCGGCCTGCCCCGCGCCGACCGGATCAGCCTGCTCTTTGCCGGATCGCACAAGAGCATCGCTACCGGCGCGCCGCTCGCTGCGATCCTGTTCGCAGGGCCGCAGGCGGGAATCGTCATCCTGCCTGCTCTGATCTATCACCAGCTCCAGCTCGTGCTGTCGGCTCCGCTGGCGTCGAGGCTGGCGAAACGCGCCGAAGCCTGACGCTTTTCGCTTGGCGGCGACCGGCGACGCAGCGATATAGTCTGGCGCATGAGCACCGCTGCCAGCCCCTTCGCGATCGACCATGCCCTGCCGCTCGACCCGGCCAAGTTCCGCGACCCGCTGATCACCGCCAAGGGCGAACCGCGGGCCAGCGTTGCGATGACCGCGCTGGAGACCTTGTGGTTCAACACCGGCACGCTGTGCAACCTGGCGTGTCTGAGCTGCTATATCGAGAGCTCGCCGCGCAACGATGCCCTAGTCTATCTGACATTGGCCGAAGTCACCGCCTTTCTTGACGAGATCGCGGCAAGCGCCCTGCCCACGCGCGAGATCGGTCTGACCGGGGGCGAGCCCTTCATGAACCCGGACATCATCGCGATCCTGGAACTGTGCCTGGCGCGCGGCTTCGAGACGCTGGTGCTCACCAACGCGATGCGCCCGATGCGGCGGCACGAGACGGCTCTGCTCGACCTCAAGGCGCGATACGGCAGTCAGCTCACGCTGCGCGTCAGCCTCGACCATTATAGCCAGGCCGTGCACGAGGCCGAGCGCGGCGCGAACAGCTGGGACAAGGCGCTGGCCGGGCTGCAATGGCTGGCGCGGCATGGCTTCCGGATCGCCATAGCCGGGCGGCATCTGGCGCACGAAAGCGATGCCGAAGCACGCGCCGGGTTCGCAGCGCTTTTTGAGCGGTTGGATCTGAATGTCGATACCGGCAATCCGCAGCAGTTCGTGATGTTTCCGGAAATGGACGCGGCGGCCGACATTGCCGAGATCAGCACCGGCTGCTGGGACATATTGGGCCAGAGCCCCGATGCGATGATGTGCGCGACCAGCCGCATGGTGGTAAAGCACAGGGGGGCAGATGCGCCGACCGTCGCCGCCTGCACGCTGCTGCCTTATGATCCCGGCTTCGACATGGGCGCGACGCTGGCCGAGGCCTCGCGCGCCGTATCGCTCAACCACCCGCATTGTGCGCGTTTCTGCGTGCTCGGCGGCGCAAGTTGCAGCTAGGGGGCCACGCACCTACATAGCGTGCAAGCGCGCGCCTATTCCGGTGCCGCCATGCTGACAGGCTGATACCCCCGCATGCTACCCCCCCGATCGCGATCTTCCGGCCAGGCCGTCCCCAGCGGCCGCCTCTCCCGCTTTGCCAGTTTCGGAACCATGGTCGGCGGGGTCGCCGGATCGATGCTGGTCGATGGCACCAGGCAGTTGGCGCAGGGCCGCCGCCCCTCGATCGGCGACCTGCTGCTCACCCCCGCCAACGCGCGCAAGATCGCCGACCGGCTGGCGACGATGCGCGGGGCGGCGATGAAGCTGGGCCAGTTGATGTCGATGGACACCGGCGACTTCCTGCCACCCGAACTGACCGATATCCTGAGCCGGCTGCGCGCCGATGCGCAGCACATGCCCCAAGGCCAGCTGCGCAACGTTCTGAACCAGAACTGGGGGCGGGGTTGGGAAAAGCGCTTTGCCAGCTTCGGTTTCAAGCCGATTGCGGCTGCCTCGATCGGCCAGGTGCACCGCGCGAAGACGACCGACGGGCGCGACCTCGCAATCAAGGTGCAATATCCTGGCGTCCGCCAGAGCATCGACAGTGATGTCGACAATGTTGCATCGCTGATAAAGCTCACCGGCCTGTTGCCGCCCGAGCTGGACATCGACCCGATGCTGGCCGATGCCAAGGCGCAACTGCACGAAGAGGCGGACTATGCGCATGAGGCGGCGCATCTGGCGCGCTTCGGCGAGTTGCTCGCGGGTGACCCTGATTTCCGCGTTCCCGGGCTGCACGCCGATCTCACCACCACCGACATCCTGGCGATGGACTATGTCGAGAGCATCGCGATCGAGGACACGATTGCGATGGACCAGGCGACGCGCGACGGGATCGTGCAGCGGCTGGTGGGATTGCTGCTGCGCGAGCTATTCGACTTCCGGTTGATGCAGACCGACCCCAATTTCGCCAACTATCGCTTCGATCCGGCGAGCGGCAAGCTGGTACTACTCGATTTCGGCGCAACGCGGACCGTCAAGGATCGGGTGTCGAACGCCTATCGTACGCTGCTGCGCGGCGGACTGACGAGCGATATGGCGCTGATGCGTGAGGGCGGCCTGACCCTGGGCATGTTGCATCCCGATGCGCCCGAAAGCCACAAGGTCGCGGTGCTGGGCATGTTCGACACGGCCTTCGAGCCGCTGCGCATCGACGGACCTTTCGACTTCTCGTCCAACGAGATGACGAGTGAATTGCGCGACGAGGGCATGGCCTTTGCCAAGGAACGCACCTTCTGGCAGGTCCCCCCGGTCGATACGCTGTTCATCCAGCGCAAGATCGGCGGCGTGTTCCTGCTCGGCAGCCGGTTGAAAGCCAACACCAATGTTCACCGGCTGATCCGCGATGCGGTGACCTGATCGCCGCGGTCACTTGCCGAGAGCGGTCACTTGCCGAGAGCGGTCACTTCCTGGCCCGCCGGGCTGGTGAAGGTGAAGCCGGACAGCTTGTTCTTGGCAAGCGTGTTGACAAAGGCCTGCGCCTCCTCCCCACTCTTGAACGGGCCGGTGAGCAGCCGGTTGGTGGCATTAAGCGGCGTCCACCAGCCCTGCTTGCCCTTGAAAACGGCAGGCGATGTCGTGGTCAACCGCTTCCACTCCTTCGACAGGTCGGCACGATTGGCTCCACCGGCGACCTGCACCCAATAGCGCTTGGGATGCTTGGGCTCGGCCTTCTTGGCGGCAGCGGCCTTTTTCTCCGCCGCCAGCTTGTCGGCAGCCTTTTTGTCCGCGAGCTTCTTATCGGCAGCCTTTTTGTCCGCGAGCTTCTGGTCTTCCGCTGCCTTCTTGTCTGCGGCCTGCTTGTCGGCGAGCTTCTTGTCCTCCGCCGCCTTTTTCGCGGCGAGCTCATTTTCATCAGGCTTTTTCGGCGCGGGCTTGAGCTTGGTGACGTCGACCGCATCCTCGTCCAGCGCCAGCTCGGATGCGGGCACCTGGATGCTGGCAATGACCGAGGCCAGGGTTACACGTGGCGATGCTGCAGCTTGGGGTGGCAAGGGCTGTATGGTGGCCGGAGCCGCCGCCGTTGCCACTGCGGGCGCGGGCGCTGTCGACATATTGGCGGACGGCACCGCCGGACTTGCCGACGATGCACTGCCGACCCGAGCCAGATCGAAATCGCCCTGCCCTGCAGCAGCGATCGGAGGGGCTGCGGCTGGCGCAGGCGTGGCTTCCGTGCGCGACGGGCTCGGGACCGAGGCGAAGCCCGGGCGCGGCAGTTCGGTCACGCCTGCCAGGACCGTCACCTTGTCGCCCGGCGCAATCAGCGTGGCAGACGGTGAACGGGTCGGCGCCGATGCAGGAGCAGGCAATTCCTTCAGGTCCGTTACCTGAACCGAGCCTGCCGAGCTGGCGCGGGCTGCCTGGCTGTCGCCCGCCCGACCCGGCTGGGGCGCGGACGGCGCTGCTGCCGTGCGCACGGGCGTACTGCTGCCTGGCAGCGGCTGAACCGTGGCGCGCGATCCCGGAAGCGCCTGGACCGTCTGGCGCGATCCGGGCAGCGGCTGCACGGTCTGGACGGTCTGTTGCGAAGTAGCAGACGTGGTGCCGCGCCCCGGTATCAGCAGATCGGACGGCGGGACGGGGCCTGGCGCACGCGCCTGGACCGGAACGGGCTGCGCTGCCGCCTGTGCCTGAGCGAGCGCTATCGCCTCCCGCTCTTTCTTGGACAGCTTTCCGGGCCTGCGCCGCTGCGACTTGTCGACCTTGGCAACCTTGCGCGCCTTGCTGTCCGTCGTCGGTCCCAGAGGCTCGCCGGCCGGGATCAGCCCGGCATCGGCGCGACCCGACCGCTGGCGTGGCGTGCCGAGCGATGCATATTGCCGGTTGCGCGGATCATCCTTGCCCACGGCCGCTGCTGCAGGAAAATGCCCGAAATGCGCCGCCGCCGCCTGTTGCGCGGGCGTCAGTCGCCCCATGAAGCGGAAGAAGGGCTCGATCGACGCCGCCATGCGCTTGGGCATGGTGGCATCGGCAATGGCAATCGCGCCTTCCGGGTCACCCGAAATGGCGAGCACGAAGGCGCGGGTGCGCCAGGCGGCGGCATCGCGCTTGCGCAGCAGCGGATCGAGCTGCGCCTCGGCCTTGGCCCTGTCCCCCGAAATCCCGAGCGACAGCGCATAGCGGCGAATGGTCTCGTCGTCCGCGCCCCGGCGCAGCGCCAGTTCGTAATCGTCCTGTGCGGCATTGAAATTGCCGACCAGATCATAGGCCATGCCGCGATCGGCGGCATAGACCGTCTCGGGCACCCCAAGCTTCTTCGCCTCGTCGAACAGGCGCAGCGCCTCATACGGATTTTCGTTGAGCAGCAGCGCCGATCCCAGCCCGGCCTTGACCCGGCCATTGCCTGGCGACATCTCTTCGGCGCGCGCGAAAAAGCCGATCGCCGCCTGCGGGTCCTGCAGCAGCAGCGCGGCATTGCCCGCATCGATCAACGCGTCGATATCACCGGGATAGGTCGCCAGACGCTGCAGAGCGTTCTGCAACTCGCGCGTGCCCCTGGGCTGGGAGACCTCGAGCGAACTATAGCCGGTCTCGGGAGCGTCGGGCCCTTCCTCCTGCGCATGCGCGGGGACGAGCGAGACGCTGGCGGCGGCACAGAGCAGCGCCGCGAAGCGCAGTTTCCGGTGACGCAAAAACGAATGTAATGCCATATCGCCCCGTCAGTCGGGCTTTATCAGGGCGAATGCAAGCACACGAACGCTCGGCGCACGGCAGGGCGTGTGCCGTATTCGATGGCTTGCGGGAACCAAAAGCCCGCCGGTGCATGTGCACGCGGCGGGCGAGAGGATCACTGGTTGTTCTGGCGACCCAGGAAGCGCGGGATATTGAGCGGCGGCGCGTCCGCACCATCGTCATCGCTCTCTTCCTCGCTGCGGGCACCGCCGCGCGACAGGCTCGACATGCGCTCGAACAATGTGCCGCCGCCCGTGGCGACGCGCGGGGCCTTGGCCACCGGATCGGCGGTCTGCGCCGGCGGCGCAACGAACGGAGCGGGTTCCTCGGGCAGCTGTGCGCTCGCGGGATCGAGCAGCAGTTCGTCGGACCCGGAATCATCATCAAGCGGCTGCGCGGCAACGCCCAGATCGAGCGCCTCGGGCTCTGCCGCGGCCACCGGAGCGGGCGCAGGAGCGGGAGCCGGGCGCGGAGCGGCGGCAAAGCTGGGTGCGGGCGTCGGCGCAGCAAAGGCGCGCGGTGCGGCCTGGTTCAGCGAGAATGGCCGCGCCTCGTCGGTGCTCTGCTGCAACGCATCGCCATCGATGCCGGTGGCGACCACCGACACGCGGATCTTGCCTTCGAGATCGGGGTTGAAAGCGCTGCCCCAGATGATGTAGGCATCAGGATGGAGCAGTTCCTGGATATGGTTGGCCGCCTCGTCGACCTCCATCAGGCGCATGTCGTCGCCACCGGTGATCGAGACAATAACGCCCTTGGCGCCGCGCATCGACACGCCGTCGAGCAGCGGATTGGCAATCGCGCGTTCGGCCGCTTCAAGCGCACGGCCGTCGCCTTCGGCCTCGCCCGTGCCCATCATCGCCTTGCCCATTTCGCGCATCACCGAACGGATGTCGGCAAAGTCGAGGTTGATCAGGCCGGGATTGACGATCAGGTCGGTGATCGAGCGCACGCCCTGCTGCAGCACTTCGTCGGCAAGCTGGAACGCTTCCTTGAAGGTCGTGTTCGGGTTGGCGACCAGGAACAGGTTCTGGTTGGGAATGACGATCAGCGTGTCGACATTCTTCTGCAGCTCGGCAATGCCCGCTTCGGCCGAGCGCATGCGGCGCGTGCCTTCGAAGGTGAAGGGCTTGGTAACGACGCCGACGGTCAGGATGCCGCGGTCGCGCGCTGCCTTGGCAATGACCGGGGCCGCGCCGGTGCCGGTGCCGCCGCCCATGCCGGCCGCGATGAAGCACATATGCGTGCCTTCGAGGATCGCCTCGATATCGCCGACGGTCTCTTCCGCCGCCGCCCGGCCGACCTCGGGCCGCGATCCTGCGCCCAGTCCCTGGGTCACGTCGGGACCCAGCTGGATGCGCTGCTCGGCGGTCGAGCTGTTGAGCGCCTGCGCGTCGGTATTGGCGACGATGAAATCGACGCCCTCGACATTGGCCGCGATCATGTTGGCGATGGCGTTGCCGCCCGCTCCGCCGATGCCGATCACCGCAATGCGCGGGCGCAGTTCGTCGACGGTCGGCGGTCCGATGGTGATGCTCATGCCTTAAATCTCCCCTGCTTCATTATTCTGAAGCAAATACCAAAACTCACATTGCACAGATTGATTCGCGAATTCACGCAAAAAATCGGGTTTTTCCACCACTTCCTTTGATGCAGGCGACGAACCGAGCCGCACGATCAGAAATTTCCGACCAGGGCGCGCCAAAGACGCTGCAAGACCGCCGCGCCCGAATGGCGGTGGACCTGCTGATAGCTCGAGGCAATGCTGCGGATATCGACCGGCTCGTCCGCCGCGAACAGCGCCAGTCCCGCCAATGTCGAGAAGGCCGGCCCTGCATGGGCATCGGGCAGCCCCGCGATCCCGGTCGGCCGCCCGATCCGCACCGTGCGCCCCAGCGCCACCTGCATGTGATCGGCCAGGCCGCGCAGCTCGGCGCAACCGCCGGTGAGCACGATGCGCTGGCCCTGCGCGCCGGTAAAGCCCAGTTCCTTCAGACCCTTGGTGATCTCGCCGATCAGATAGTCGAGCGGCTGGCGGATCACCGCGACGAGCTGCGCGCGGCTGATCGAATGCTTGTCGTCTGCGCGCCCGCCCGCGCCGACCAGCTTGCTGTCCTCGTCGGGCAGGCGGAGGTCGATCATGTCGTGATTGTCGCGCGGCGAGGACGTCGCTGCGCCGTGGAAGCACTTGATCCGCTCCGCCTCCGCGCGGCGCAGCCCGAAGGCCGACGCGATGGCATCGGTACTGTCCGCGCCGCCGAATGGAATGGTGAACAGCCCGACGAGCATGCCTCCGGCGTAAAGCGAGATATTGGTGACTGCGGCCCCCATCTCGACCAGCGCGACGCCCAGTTCGCGTTCCTCTTCGCCCAGGACCGCAGTGCCCGCCGCAATTGGCGCGGCGACAATGCCGCTGACGCCGAGATAGGCCGCCGCCACCGTCTGGTCGATATTGCGCACCGGCGCGCCATCGGCGAAGATCACGTGGATATCGACGCCCAGCCGCTCGGCATGCAGGCCGATGGGCTTCTTGACCCCGGTCGCGCCATCGAGCGTGTAGAGCGCGGGCTGCGCGTGCAGCACCATGCGCCCGCCCGGCTGGATCGTCTCGCGGCCCGCTGCCAGCAGATGGTCGACATCATCCTCGTCTATGCGCCCGCCGCCCAGGTCGATCTCGACCCGCGCGATGGTGCTGGTGAGACCGCCCGAGGTGCAGCCGACATGGACATGGTCGATGTTCAGCCCCGCGATCCGCTCGGCCTGTTCGACCGCCTCGCGCACCGCCAGTTCGGTCGCCGCCATGTCGGTGATATAGCCGCGCTTGACGCCCTCGCTGGCGCGCTGACCGGTGCCCAGCACCAGCAGCTCGCCGCTATCTGTACGACCGATGATCATCGCGCAGACCTTGGACGAGCCGATATCGAGCGCGCCATAGGTCTTCTCGATCCGGGGGACGGCCGCTCCGCCCTTGCGTGCCTTGCCGCTCATTGCTCTGCCGATGCCAGCGCATCGCCTCCCGGTTTGGCGGGGTTGCGTGGGCGGCGCAGATAGGCGCGCTCGGGATCGCGCAGGTCGAAATAGGTCACGCCCTTGCCGAGCAGCCGGTTGACCCCGTCCATCCGAGCGAAGTTGACCAGCGCCGCCTGCGACAGCTCCTCGCCCTCGGGAAGCGCGAGCACCTCGCCGGTATGGAAGCTGAGGTTCCAGCGCCGGTTGCCGACCCATTCCGCTTCCTTGACCTGCGGGGTCAGCGCGGGCGCTGCATCCAGCAGCTTGGTGAGATCCTTGATCCGTGTATTGGCGCGCTTGCCGACGATGCGCAGCATCTTGGGATCGATCTGGCCGGGGCTGGGTTCGAGCGCGACGCCCTCGGCATCGACCAGCATCACCTTGCCCCGGTCTTCCCAGACCGCCAGCGGCTCGCGCTCGACGATATCGACGATCAGCGTGTCGGGCAGCTGGCGCGAGATGCGCGCATCGGCGATCCAGCTGAACCGGGTCAGCTCGCGGCGCAGCTCTTCGAGGTCGACCTGCGGCATCGACCGGTCCTTCTGCGCGAGCACGATCTCGTAGACCTTGAGCTCGTTCATCTTGTCGACGTTGCGGACCTCGACCTTCTTGACCTCGAACCCGGCGCGACCGGCGGCGAGCGCCATCTCTTCCTGCACCATGCCGGGCAGGCCCATGAACTGCGCGGTGATGACGCCGCCTAGCGCGAAAATGCCGAGAATGCCGATGGTCGCGGCCTTCTGCATCTGCTCTTCGGTAAAGGGCAGCCGGGCGAGGAACGCGTTGGTGCGCGATCGCTGCGCCGTGCGCGGCTTGGCGCGCGTCGCGCCCCGCTTCGCCGATGTGCCGCGCTTAATCCGTGTCGCCATGCCGGGTGCCCCCCAATGCCTGTTCAACGATGATCTCGACCAGATCGGCATAGCTGATGCCGATCGCCGCCGCCTGTTCCGGCACAAGGCTGAGCGGGGTCATTCCCGGCTGGGTGTTGACCTCCAGCAGGTACAGCCCGTCCAGCCCCTTTTCGTCATCCCAGCGGAAGTCCGAACGCGATGCGCCCTTGCAGCCGAGGATGTTGTGCGCCTTGAGCGCCAGCTCGAGGCAGCGCTCGGCAATCTCTGCCGGGATTTCCGCCGGGCAGATGTGCAGCGTCAGCCCGTCGGTATATTTGGCGTCGTAATCGTAGAAGCCCGACTTGGTCTGCAATTCGGTGACGCCGAGGGCGCGGTCGCCGAGTACCGCGGTGGTCAGCTCGCGGCCCTTGATAAACGGCTCGGCGAGCAGTTCGTCGAACTCCTGCCAGGGTCCGATGGCGTCGCGGCTGATTGGGTCGCCATAATTGCTGTCGGCCTTGACGATGGCGACGCCGACCGACGAGCCTTCGTTGACGGGCTTGAGCACATAGGGGCGCGGCAGCGGGTCGCCCGAATACAGGCTTTCCGATTGCACGATATGCCCGCCAGGCATCGGGATGCCGTGCGGCACCAAAGCCTGCTTGGTCAGCACCTTGTCGATCGCGATCACCGAGGTCGCCATCCCCGAATGCGTGTAGGGGATCTGCATCAGGTCGAGCATGCCCTGCACGCTGCCATCCTCGCCCGGCGTGCCGTGCAGCGCGTTGAACACGATATCGGGACGGATGGCCGCGAGCACTGCGGCGACATTGCGGTCCATATCGACCCGCGTCACCTGATGCCCGCGTGATTCAAGCGCCTTGGCGACGCCCTCACCGCTCATCAGCGAGACCTCGCGCTCGGCCGACCAGCCGCCCATCAGCACGGCAATATGGAGCTTGGGCAGGGTCATGCAGTTCCAACCTGTGTTTCGTAAAATGCGGGCTGGCAGTGCTTCAGAAATTCCGATGCCTCGCTTTCCCAAGGGAAGATGCCCTTATCGGCACTGGGCCAGCAAATTTGATAGGCCGCCGACATCGATGTGCCGAATTCCCGTTTATGCAACCACATGGCCGAATTGAAATAGTCACGCGTGATGCGGCTGGGGTCGACCGTCCGCAAGATGCAGCCAAAGCCGTCAATGAGGTCGTCTACCATCGTTCCGTCGTTCATGACCAGACCACTCGTACACTGGCGGTAAAGTGAATTCACCATTGAATGCATGAGCTTAGTGTCCAGGCCGAACACAATTACATCGGGCTGGCCCACAGAAACCGGAAATCCGGCTGAATAGGAGAACGCGGGCTCATCACCATTCGGATCGAAGACCGATGTCACGTGGCAGCCATATTCTTCCACATTGACGTAGATCTTGGTCTCATAATCGGAAAGGTCGCTGGGGTCGGTCATCATGATGCCTCCGAACCCTGGCTGAGCGCTTTTCCTATCCGCTGGATTTCCCATTCCAGCGCGACGCCCGACTGGGCGAGGACGCGGGCGCGGACTTCCTCGCCCAGCGCCTCGATCTCGGCGCTGGTGGCGGTGCCGGTGTTGATCAGGAAATTGGTGTGCTTCTCGCTCACCTGAGCGCCGCCGAGCATCAGGCCGCGACAGCCCGCCGCATCGACCAGC
>CAXRCQ010000477.1:0-9629 GCA_964228845.1 Blastomonas sp. | reverse complement strand
TCGCCGTCCCAGCCGAAATCCTCGGAGATGACGCGGGTCGGGCCGGCGATATTGTGCAGGATCGCGCCATGGTGCTGCATCACCCCGCGCGGCGCGCCGCCGGTGCCGCTGGTATAGATGATGCAGGCGGTGTCCTGCCGTGTCAGCGTCGCGGCATCAGCGCGGATGGCGGGCATCAGCTCGGCCTGGCGCGCGGCATCGCCGGTGACCAGATCGGCCCAGTTGTGCGCGCGGAAGCGGCTGGCCTGGCCGACCTTGACCGGCTCCCTGCCGATCACGTGCCATGCATTGCCTGCGCGCAGCACCGCCGGCAGCAGGGTGCGCGCCAGCTTGGCGTCCGAGACGATCACGGCGCGCGCGCCCGAATTGTCGAGAATATGCTGGTGGTCGCGTTCGGTATTGGTGGTGTAGGTCGGCACCGTGACGCAGCCCGCAGCCATGATCGCGAGGTCCGCGATGCACCATTCGGGGCGATTTTCGCTCACCAGCATCACCCGGTCGCCGCGCTGCAGCCCCATGTCCTTGAGCGCATGCGCCAGTTCCACGACCTGCCCCGCCGCCTGTTTCCAGCTGATCGGCGTCCAGGCCCCGCCGCGCTTGGCCCAGAGGAAGGGCTTGTCGCCCAGCTCGTCCGCCCGCGCGAAGAACAGGTCGAGCAGGTTGTTGAAACGGGCAAACTGGTCGAGAGACGTGTTGGCGATCACCTGTGCAGGGCTCCTCTGGCTGCCGCATTCATGCCTGCGGTCTATGGATTACGGGTCTAGCGGGCTTTGGGTGCATGGGCAATCAGGGCCGCGCGCTTCACAGCGCCAGCTTGCGGCCCGCCTTGCCCAGCGCGGCCTTGTCCTCGGCATCGAGCCCGAACTTGAGCCCCAGCCAGGCCAGCGGGAAGAAGCACGCGAACTGGATCGCGGCGCGCGGCACCATGCCCAGGCCCTGGAACAGCCAGCCGACCAGCCAGAGCGCCGCAAAGCCGGTGATGCCGCAGGCCAGCGCGCGCAGGAAATGGTGGTCGAATGGCCCCAGGCGATCGCTGATCCACAGTTCTGCCACTGCCGCCCAGCTCGACACGATCACGCCTGCGCTCACCGCCAGCGCCATGCCGGTTGCGCCCATGGCATCGACCGTCGGCCAGCCGACCAGCGCGGCGATGGCGAGCCCCGCGATGGAATTCGCCAGTGGCAGCAGGCGGTGCCCGGTCATCTCGACGATCGGGGTCGCCGCGCCCAGGATCGTCTCGCCCGCGCGGCCGACCAGCAACACGATCAGCACCGGCAGCGCATCGGCGGCCTCGGGCGAGAAGAGCAGCAGCGTCGCATCACCACCCGCGATCATCACGGCGGTGAGCGGCAGCACGATGATCGCCGCGATGCGGTTGGCAAAGCGATAGAGCGGTGCGATCTGGGCGCGGTCGGCGGCGCGTTGCGCGGCGCTCAGGGGTGCGAGGACATAGAGAAAGGTCTGGCGCACGATCAGCGGCACCGACGCGATCTTGCGCGCGATGCCGAACAGTCCTGCCGCAACGGCGCCGCCTCCGCCGCTCAGCGCCAGGCCGAGCAGTACCGGCGGAAGGTCGTTGAACGCGCGCCGGGCGAGGTTGGGCGGCATGGTCGCCAACCCCGATTTCAGCGTATCGTGGCGCAAGGCGGGCGGCATCGGCGCGCGCCATAGCAGGCCGAGATCGTAATAGCGCCCGAGCAGCCGCAGCGAGAGCCAGGCGGTGACGCCCAGCGAGACGATATGCGCGACGAACAGCCCGAACAGCCGCACGCCGAGCGCATAGAGCGCGACCGCGACGATCAGGCGCGCAATCTGCTCCCAGAAGATGCGCAGGCGGATTTCGGGCCCGAAGGCGCGTCGCGCGCGCGCGGCGGCGGTCGCGATTTCGAGCGCGACGGTCAGCGGCAATGTCCACACGAACAAGGCGATCAGCGCAGGAAGATGCGGGCGCATCGCCGGTTCGACCGAGAATTGCGGGGCGAGCGCGGGGGCGGCGAGCGTGATGCACAGGGCCACGAACGCCGACGGGATCACCGTGACCAGCAGCGCATAGCGCACCACGCCATGTTCGGCCTCGCGGCTGGCGGCGGAGGGGATCGCACGCTGCAACCCCTGTGCCAGCGACAGGGTGGTCAGCGTCGAGAGCATGTTCACTGCCGCCCAGAGGACGACATAGCTGCCATAAGTGGCGAGGCCGAACATCCACACGAACGCGGGCTGGGTGACGATCTCGATGATCGCGCCCATGCGCGCAAGGCCCGAGAGCGCAGCGCCGCTCGCCACATCGGCGCGGCTGACGGCGGAAGCGGGGATGGCAGGATCGGGCGTGTCGGAGGCCACGGGCTGCGGCCTATTCCTCGGTGCGGATGAGCACGGTCTCGCCGACCATCAGGAACAGGAAGAAGGGCGACCAGGCGGCCAGCAGCGGCGGATATGCGCCCAGATTGCCCATCGCGAGCGCAAAATTGTCTGCGACGAAATAGGCAAAGCCGAGCGCCATGCCGATCACCGCGCGGATGAACAGCTGGCCCGATCGCGCCAGACCGAAGGCGGCGACCGCGCCCAGGAGCGGCATCAGCAGCGCCGACAGCGGACCGGAAAGCTTGTGCCACAGGTTCGCCTCGAGCGCAGCGGTCGGGCGACCTGCCGCCTTCAGTTCTTCGATCGCCGTCCAGAGCTGCGGGAAGGACAGGCCGTCGGCATTGACCTTGGAGAGCGTGAACTGGTCGGGCCGCACATCGCCTGCGGTCACGATATCGCCCAGTGCCTGTTTCTGCCCGGTGGCGACATCGAATTGCTCTGCATCGGTGAGCTTCCAGCCCTTCCCGGTATAAGTGCCTTCGCTCGCCTTGATGATCCGGGCCATGCCGCCCTGGCTGTCGCGCTGGTACACCGCGACCCCGGTCAGCCGCGTCGCATTGCCCCGGCCCTCGACCGTATCGGCCTGGATGATATTGTCGCCCTCGCGCACCCAGATGTTCGATTTGACGTTGGAATCGCGCGGGATCGGGCCAAAATCCGCCGCTTCCCAGGCGTCGAGCGTCGCGGTGGCGCGGGTAAGGATACGCTCGGAAAACACGAAAGTGATCGCCGAGACCCCGAGCGCCGCGATCAGCAAGGGTGCGAGCACCTGGTGCGCCGAAAGCCCCGCCGCCTTCATCGCCACGACCTCGCTGTTCTGGTTCAGCGTTGCCAGCGTGATGATCGTGGCGAGCAGAACCGAAAAGGGCAGGACGAGATCGATGATCTGCGGCGCGCGAAGCGAGATATAGGTCAGGAGCTGCGCCTGGCCGTTGCCCGGATAAGCGAGAATCTTGCCGCTTTCGCCCAGCAGATCGAGCGACTGGAGCACGATGAACAGCAGCGCCACCACCGCCAGGATGCTGGTGAGAAACTTGCGCGCCATATAGATGGCCACGGTGCGCGAGGGGAAGAATTCGAAATGCATGTCCGCGCGCCGCCTATTCCTGGAAGGACCGCTTGCGGCCGAAGCTGAACAGCCCGCGCACGGCCGCGCCCGATTTGGCGAAGACCTTCTCCAGCGCACCGATCGGCTGGCCACCGGGCACGAAGGCGACCTGATAGTACATCCAGGCGATCAGCGCCGAGAACAGCGCAAACGGCACCCACAAGGCGATGATCGGATCGACCAGCCCCAGCGCGCCGACATCCTCGCCATATTCGTTGATCTTGTGATAGGTCACGATCATCACGATTGACAGGAACACGCCCAATGCCGAGGTCGAGCGCTTGGGCGGGATCGCCAGCGCCACCGCGAGCAGCGGCATCAGCAGCATCATGACGACCTCGACCATGCGGAAGTGGAAATTGGCACGGGTCTGGTTGCGCTGCGCTTCGGGTATGTTGGCGTCCGAACCGATCCGAACCAGCTCCGGAATGGTATATTCGCGGTCCTTGCCGCCGCCGCGCCGCCGAAAGGATTCGATCTTGGGCAGGTCGATCGGCAGATCGTGGTTGCTGAAGGTGAGTACGCGCGGCGTCTCGTAATCCGGCGAGTCATGGATCAGCGTGCCGTTGGTCAGACGGAAGATGATCGTGTTCGGATCGTCGGTAGCGAGGAACTTGCCGCGCTCTGCCGTTACAGAAAGCGACGTGCCCGACTGGGTCTCTGCGCGCACGAAAATGCCGCCAAGCTCGCGCCCGCCATCGCGGCTCCTTTCGATGCGCAGGGTCATGCGGTCGCCCAGCTGGGTGAATTCGCCGACCTTGATCGACGCGCCGAGCGCGCCCGAGCGCAGTTCGAAGCCCAGCTCCTCATAGGCATAGCGCGCCTTGGGCTGGATATAGCCGACCAGAGCGAGGTTCACGAGCATGAGGCCCACGGCAAACATGTAGGGCACGCGTAGCAGACGGTTATAGCCCAGGCCCACCGCGCGGAAGACGTCGAGCTCGGACGACATGGCAAGCTTGCGGAAGGCGAGCAGGATACCGAGCAGCAGCCCGATCGGGATGCCGAGCGAGAGATATTCGGGCAGCAGGTTGGCGAGCATGCGCCACACCACGCTGACCGGCCCGCCTTCGGCCGCGACAAAATCGAACAGGCGCAGCATCTTGTCGAGCACCAGCAGCATGGCTGCGAGGATCAGCGTGCCGACCAGCGGAAAGAAGACGAGACGGGCGATATAAGCGTCTGTGGCGGTTAGCAATTTCAACTTATTGTCGCCCTGTCACCATGATTTGGCCGCAAACGCTTCCCATAAGCGGACTGTAAAGGGGGCTCATCGGCCTTGCCCGCGCCATCCGGAGCGGCTCGGCTATAGCTTCTGGGATTGATTACGTCATGTTCAAAATTGCGGCAAAATCACTGGCTTGTCTGGCTGCGGGCGGCATCGCCCTTGCGGGCCTGACGCCTGTGGCTCATGCGCAGCGTCAGGAAATTGCCAACGACATGCGCAAATGCGCGGCCGGAGCCGATGGCCCGGCGGTGCATGTCGAGGTCAGCGGCTTCAAGGCGAACACGGGCCGCATCCGCGTCCAGGCCTATCCCGCCACCAAGGCGAGCTGGCTGGAAAAGGGTGCGTGGATCAACCGCATCGACACCCCCGTCGCTCCGCGCGGCGGCAAGATGAACTTCTGCGTGCCGCTGCCGGCGAGCGGTGCCTATGGCATTGCCGTGCGCCACGATGTCGATGGCAGCGGCAAGTCCGGCTGGAACGATGGCGGCGGTTTCTCGAACAATCCCTCGCTCTCGCTGCTGAGCCTCAAGCCCTCGGCAAACAAGACCGCCATCCGGGTGGGCCCCGGCGTCACGCGTATCGCGGTGGTCCTGAATTACCGGCAGGGCATGTCGATCAAGCCGATAGGATGACCTGAATGACTCTCGTCGCGCTCATTTCCAATCCGCGCTCCACCGGCAACAAGGCCATGTTGCCGGCGGTGCGCGATTATTGCGCGCGCAACCCGGACATCTTCCATTACGAGGTCGAAGAGGTTCACCAGATCGCCGATGCGCTCCGCGCCATCGCGCTGGTCAAGCCGCGCGTGCTCGTCATCAATGGCGGCGACGGCACGGTGCAGGCGACGCTGACCGAACTCTATCATGGCGGCCATTTCGGCAAGTCGCCGCCGCCCGTCGCGGTGCTGCCCAATGGCAAGACCAACCTGATCGCGCTCGATCTCGGTGCGCGCGGCAAGCCGCTGGCGACGCTCGATCGCATCGTCGAGATCGCGCGCGACGATCTGGACAGCCATATCGTTGTGCGCCAGCTGATCGCGCTGTCCGATGGCGAGGACGGGCGCCCGGTGCTGGGCATGTTCATGGGCGGTGCCGGGCTTGCCGAGATCATCCTCTATTGCCGCCAGAAAATCTATCCGCTCGGCCTGCCCAATTCGATCAGCCACTTCATCGCCGCGATCGCGGGGCTGTTCACGATGCTGTTCGGGCTCACCGCCAAGTTCCTGCCGATCACGCGATCAGCGCTGCGCATCTCCTATTTCCAGAAGGGCGAACTCAACGGCAGCTTTCTGGTGGTAATGGTGACGACGCTCGAAAAGCTGCTGCTGGGCAGCCGCGCCGATAGCGGCCCGTCGCCGACCGGGCATCTCAAGTTCATCGCGGTCGAACATAACCGCGCCGGGCTGACGACGATGCTGATCGACACGCTGATGGGACGCTTCGGTACGCGGCGCGGGCGCGGGGTGCATCTGGCGCGCGAGGACATGATCCGCATCGACAGCGACCGCACGCGCAGCCGGGTGATCCTGGACGGCGAGATCTTCGAGGCGAGCGCGGGCAAGCCGATCATCCTGCGCTCGACCGACCCGGTGCCGTTCCTGCGCCTGGCGGCTTGATTGCTGCGGCGCGCATGAAACCGCCTCTCCCTCGATGGGAGAGGCAGCGCGACTTGGCGACGAAGGAGCCTAGTCGCAGCGGTGACGGTGATCGGGCGGCTGCGTGAAAGGTTTCGCAGTTTGACACCTGCAGCTACATTCCGGGAACACACCCCCACCCAACCCTCCCCCATCGAGGGGGAGGGCTTTCAAACCTGACTAGGCATGGCCGAGACTCTCCAATCCCTTATCGCCGCCGAGGCCCTCCAGCCGGTTGATCCGCGCGTCGTCGGTTTCGCGCGCGCGATCATAGCCCCGTTCGGCGATGGGGCGCGGGCGGTGATCTTCTACGGATCGTGCCTGCGCGAGGCGCAGCTCGATGGGCTGATGCTCGATTTCTACGTGATCGTCTCGGATTATGCGGCGGCCTATCGCGCGGCGAACAAGGCCGGGTGGATGGCGCGCGCCAATGCGCTGATCCCCCCCAATGTCTTCCCGGCGGCGCATGACAATCTCGCCGCCAAATATGCGGTGCTGTCCGAGGCGGATCTTGCCAGGGCGTGTTCGATGCAGGCAGGCGATGTCTCGGTCTGGGCGCGCTTTGCGCAGCCGGTCCGGATCGTCTGGAGCGCCGATGCAGATGCCGAGGCAAAGGCGATCGACGCCTTGTGCGATGCCCCCGTCACCCTGTTGCGCCACGCCGCTCCGGTGGCCGATCCAGCCTCCTCCGATCCGCTGCACATCTGGCGCACCGGCTTCACCCGCACTTATGGTGCCGAACTGCGCGCCGAACGCGGCGACCGTCCCGACAAGGTGGTCGATTTCGCGCCCGACCATTATGCGGCCGTGGGGGCGGCGATCGCGCGGGAGGTGCCCGATCTTGGCGCGATGCCCCGCGAGGAAGCGGAACGCCGCTGGGCCAGGTTGCGCGCGCGCGGCAAGCGGCTGACCGTGGCGCGGCTCGCCAAGGCCAGCTTCACCTTTGCGGGCGGGATCGATTATCTCGCCTGGAAGATCAATCGCCACGCCGGGACAAGGATCGAGATCCGGCCCTGGCAGCGCAAATGGCCGCTGGTTGCTGCCTTGTTCCTCGTGCCGAGGCTGCTGAAGAGCGGTGCGGTGAAGTGACGCCTGTCCCCCATGGTGGTGGGGGACAGGTCAGAACAGCCCTTCGATCTCGCCGTCGGCATCGAACCGGATGCTCTCGGCAGCGGGCGCGCGCGGCAGGCCGGGCATGGTCATGATGTCGCCGCAGATCGCGACGACAAAGCCTGCGCCCGCGCTCAGTCGTACCTCGCGCACCGGCAGCACATGGCCGGTGGGCGCGCCGAGCAATGCGGGATCGGCGGAGAAGCTGTACTGCGTCTTGGCCATGCACACGGGCAGATGGCCGTATCCGGCCTCTTCCCAGCGCTGCAGCTGGGCGAGCACCGCCGGGGTCGCGGACACCGCATCGGCGCGATAGATCCGCTTCGCCACCGCCTCGATCTTCTCGATCAGCGGCAGCGCATCGCCATAGAGCGGCTGGAACCGGGCTTCGCCGCTTGTCGCGATCCGTGCCACGGCATGCGCCAGACCTTCCGCACCCGCACCGCCTTCCGCCCAGTGACGGCAAAGATGCGCCTCGCACCCCTCGGCCTCGGCAACCTCCTTGAGCACCGCGATCTCGGCATCGCTGTCACTGTGGAAATGGTTGATCGCGACCACCACGGGAACGCCGAACTGGCGGACATTCTCGATATGGCGGACGAGGTTGACGCTGCCGCGCCGCACGGCTTCGACATCTTCGGCACCAAGATCGGCCTTGGCGACGCCGCCGTTCATCTTGAGCGCGCGAACCGTCGCCACAATCACCGCCGCTGCCGGATCGAGCCCGGCCTGGCGGCATTTGATGTCGAAGAATTTTTCCGCACCCAGATCCGCGCCGAAGCCCGCCTCGGTCACCACGAAATCGCCAAGCGCCAGCGCCGCGCGCGTCGCGATCACCGAGTTGCAGCCATGCGCGATATTGGCGAACGGCCCGCCATGGAGGAGCGCCGGATTGCCCTCGAGCGTCTGCACCAGATTGGGCTTGATCGCCTGAGCGAGCAGCACCGCCATCGCGCCTGCAGCCTTGATGTCGCTCGCGGTGACCGGCTGACGTTGCCGCGTATAGCCGATGACGATGCGGCCCAGCCGCTCTTCCAGATCATCGAGGTCGCGCGCCAGGCACAGGATCGCCATGACCTCGGACGCCACGGTGATGTCGAACCCGCTCTCGCGCGGGAAGCCGTTGCCGACCCCGCCCACCGACTGGACGATGGCGCGCAGCGCGCGGTCGTTGATGTCGAGCACCCGCCGCCAGACCACGCGGCGAACGTCGATGTCGAGCGCGTTGCCCCAGTGGATATGGTTGTCGATCATCGCCGACAGCAGATTGTGCGCCGAGGTGATCGCATGGAAATCGCCGGTGAAATGCAGGTTGATGTCTTCCATCGGCCCAACCTGGGCATAGCCGCCCCCGGTCGCGCCGCCCTTGGTGCCGAAACAGGGCCCGAGCGAAGGCTCGCGCAATGCCAGCACGGTCTTGTGCCCGATCCGGTTCAGCGCATCGGCGAGACCCACCGATGTCGTCGTCTTGCCCTCGCCCGCGGGCGTGGGGTTGATCGCAGTGACCAGGATCAGCCTGCCTTGCGACTGCGCGCCCTCGAGCCCTGCCGCCTTGAGATCGATCTTGGCCTTGTAATGGCCATAAGGTTCGACCGCTGCCTCTTCGAGACCCAGCCTCTCGGCGATGATGGAGATGCGCTGCAGGCTGGCGGCGCGCGAAATCTGGATATCGGTGAGCATGAAGGGGGGTCCGACGTTTTCAGAAGATGCCGTCCTCCGGCGAGAGCCGGAGTCCAGGGGGGATATCGCGCTCCGACCGCTCTGAGCTCCGGCTTTTGCCGGAGAACGGCCGGGACGAGATGACTTGCTGTGTAGGCATAGCCGGTCGGGACAGGCAAGCGCTGCCGTTCAGCGGACGATGATTTCCACCCGGCGATTGCCGCCATTCTCGGTTTCGTCGGGCGTATCGAAGCGCAATTCGGTCTCGCCGCGACCCGTCGTGGTGATGACATCAGGCGGAAAACCCAGTTGCACCAGCCGTCCCTTGATCTCATCGGCGCGCTTCTGCGACAGCACAAGGTTGTACTCGGCCTTGCCGACGGTATCGGTATAGCCGATGATCTCGATCTCCGCGCCGGGCCGCGCCTTGAAATGCCGGTCGAGCGCATCGATCATCCCTTCGGACCCCGGCGCGAGGTCGGTGGTGTCGGGCACGAAATACATGATGAAGCGTGCGGGCGGCGGCGGCA
>CAXRCQ010000476.1:0-5479 GCA_964228845.1 Blastomonas sp. | reverse complement strand
TGCCAGGCTGGACCAGCTCGATGCCGCGCACCGCATCGCGCCGCTGGCCAGGGCGCATCGCAAGCCGAAATCGGTCCCTTTCGACTTTCCCCATTTCGCGCTCAGCGGGCTCAACGTGCGGCTGTTTAACCAGGCCTATCATGCGATGCAGCGCCCCGGGGACGCGCTGGTGGCGCTTGATCCCTATTTCTATCCGCTCGATGCCCTGGCCGACTGGAACCGCATTTATGGCCGTCGCGGGTTCGTGCAATATCAGTGCGTGCTGCCGCTGGCATCGAGCGCGGCGGGGCTGCGCGCGATGCTCGAGCTGATCTCCGGGGCAGGCGCAGGCTCGTTTCTTGCCGTGCTCAAGCGCATGGGACCTCCCTCGTTCGGGATGCTGAGCTTTCCGATCGAGGGCTATACGCTGGCGCTCGATTTTCCCGCGACGCCCGCCAACCTGACGCTGCTCGACCGGCTCGATATCCTGTGCGCAGCGCATGGCGGGCGGGTCTATCTGGCCAAGGATGCGCGCATGGCGTCCGCAAGCCTGAAACAAGGCTATCCGCGGCTGGGCGCGTTCCGCGAATTGCGCGCGCAATATGGACTTGATCGGCGTTTCTCTTCCCTGCTCTCGCAAAGATTGGGCCTTTGACCATGATTGCTTCCCCCGTCCTGATCCTGGGTGCGCGTTCGGACATCGGTCGCGCGCTGGCGCGCGGCTATGCGGCGCAAGGCTGCGACGTCATCCTGGCGGCGCGCGGCGATATCAGCGCCGATGCGACCGATCTGGCCCTGCGCTCGGGGGCGAAGGTGCGCGCGGTCCGCTTCGATGTCACCGATGGCCAGGCAGACGGCTTTTTCGATTCACTGGGCGAGGTGCCGGGCACGGTGGTGATGGTCGCTGGGCTGCTGGGCGATCAGGCGCGATCGGCTGTCGACGATGCGGCGGCGCAGGCGGTAATGGAAAGCAACTATAACGGCCCTGCACGCTATCTGCTTGCCGCAGCGAGGCACATGGCGATGCTTCCCGGCGCGTGCATCATCGGGATCAGCTCGGTCGCGGGAGAGCGCGGACGCGGGTCCAATTTCATCTACGGTTCTGCCAAGGCGGGGTTCACTGCCTTTCTGTCGGGTCTGCGCAACGCCCATAGCAAGGGCGGGCTGCACGTGATGACGGTCAAGCCGGGATTCGTCCGCACGCAGATGACCGCAGGGCTGAAACTGCCGCCGGCGCTGACCGCCGAGCCCGAGCAGGTCGCCGATGCGATCATCAAGGCGCATCAGGCCAGGCGCGATGTCATCTATGCTCTGGGGCGCTGGCGGCTGATCATGGCGATCATTCGCGCAATTCCGGAACCGGTTTTCAAGAAGCTGTCGCTCTGATCGCCCGACACGCGCATGGCGAGAAAGTTCGATCCAAAGACCGCTTGCTCGCCTGGCTTCGTGTTCACGATGCGGATACTTGCGACGATGTTTGCCTGAAACCGCCTGCACTGCTGAGGGATCACGCGCGCGATGTGCTTCTGCTTGCAGCTCCTCGTGACATCGCCACTCCGTGCAAAATGTAGCAGTTGCTATATTGGGTCGAAATGATGGTATTTTTTCTAGATTGAACAGGTACTTGCTGGCATTCTAACAGCATTGAGGGCATGCGATGCGCTCTGCGTCGCATCGCTGCGACAATCTCAATGTCTAGGGAAAAGTGCGATGGTGCCGTTCAGCGGGCAACCGGTGGAGCTTGATCCGAAGCTGATGCCTTCACAAGATCGCGCCCGCGCCACTTATGAGTTGATCCTTCAGGCTACGGGCGAACTGCTTCCGGAAGTGGGCATCGAACGCCTGTCCACAAACATGATCGCCGATCGTGCGGGGCTGACACCGCCGGCGCTGTATCGCTATTTCCCCAACAAATACGCCATTCTGGGCGAGATGGGTCGCCGTCTGATCACTGCGGAAAACGAGGTCGTGTTCGCCTGGCTTGCCAGCGACGCCTTTGCGATCGGCTCCGGGCTGGAAGAGGAAATCCAGCGATTTGCCGCGCTGCTGCAAAGCCTGAGGGATGTGGTGCTCGCGCATCCGGGGGGAGCCTGGATCTATCGCGCGATGAGCGCCGTGCCGGTGCTGCAGGCCATCCGGCGAGATGCGTTGCTGGCTTTCTCCGATGTCGTCTACCAGGCGGTGGTCGATGATTTCCCCAAAGTGGATGCCAGCCGTGTGCGTGCCGGGGCGTTTCTGACGTCGCTGGTCAACAACGCCGTGAACGAGTCCATGGTCGATGATTCAGAGGATGCTGAGACGCTCCGGTACGAGACTGCGAGAATGATGACGCTGTATTTCCGCGATATCGTGCTTTCCAGGGCTCCCGAACGGTAAAAGGCGCCTCGGAGCCCGGGTTCATGCCGGGCAGTCTTGACAGTATACGATTTTGAAGTTTACTAGTTTCCGCTAACTTGAGCGGGAACGAAATGACCTATTCCTTCCGGGGCCGGCACGGACATGCGTGGCTCTCTGGACCCTTGCCGCAAAATGGGCTGTTATGGCTTGCCGCAGCCTCCTCCCTGATGTCGGTTCTTCCGGGATCGGCGGCAAGCAGCAGAAAACCGGCATCGACTCCCGTCGGGATGGTCTAGGCCATGGCCCGGATGACCAGTTCGGAACGGCGGGCAGCCCTGCGCGCTCGCGACCGCTCCAGGCGCGGTGCCGTGACATCGTCCAGAAAGGCTCAGGCATCAGCCCCCGCCGGGACTGAAACCGGACAGGTTTCGGCACCTGCAGCCGAGCCGCTGCCCTCCGGGCAATCCGGGCACCGCAAGTGGGCCAAGGCGGCGCGCGCCACTTTGCGCGCGAGCGGCAAGCGGCACGGCTTTGGCAAGGCCCTGCGCGCCCTCGTCCGCACTGCCAGCCGCCCGTCGGTTCAGCGTTCGCGCAGGCGCAAAGGGGCGTCCCGCAAAGGACCTCGCCTGTCGCGCTGATCCCTGGTCAGAGCCGGCGGATCGGCTGCCGCAGCGGCTTCAGCGCTTGCGGTAGCGGAAGTACCACACCTCGTGGCCCTGCGCGCGCGCCTTGGCCTCGTAGCGCGTCTCGGGCCAGCCGCCGGGCCGGGTGAGGAAATCCTTCGGGCGCTCGCACAGCCAGTCGAACGCGGGATGATCGTTCATCACCATCATCGCATGCGCAACATAGATCGGGTGGTCGGTGCCGAAGCGGAACTCGCCGCCGGGCCTGAGCTTGGCGGCGATCAGGTCGACCGGCCCCTTGTTCATCATCCGGCGCTTGGCATGCCGCGCCTTGGGCCAAGGATCGGGGTGGAGCAGATAGACGAAGCTCAAGGCTCCATCGGGCACGCGTTCGAGCACGTCGATGGCATTGCCCATGTGCAGCCGGACATTGTGCAGGTTGAGCTCGCGCGCATGCTGCAAGGCCCCGACCACGCCGTTGAGGAAAGGTTCCGCGCCGATAAATCCGTGATCTGGCAGCATGTCCGCGCGATAGGCCATGTGCTCGCCCGCGCCAAAGCCGATCTCGAAATGCAGCGGGCGATCGTCGCCGAACAGCCGGCGCGACGTGATCTCGCCTTCTTCCGGCACGCTGATCTGCGGCAACAGCTTCTCGACCAGCTCGGCCTGGCCCAGGCGCAGCTTGTGATTCTGCTGACGGCCATAAAGCCGCCGCACCGATACGGGGTCTCCGGGTTTGTACGCGGTCATGGCCAGAGCGCCTAGCAAAGGCCGAATAGGATGCAAGAAGAGAAAGAATGCAGGTCGCCGCAGGACATGGCGTGACTTGCACGCCGATCCGCGCTATGTCGCTCGCATGGCGAGCATCCGCACCCTTACTGGCACCACTACCGGCACTAGCACCTCGGGCGACCGGGGGCGGGGCTGCGTGGGCTGAAGGCACGCACGGCCTGCCACCCCGGAGCGGGTGGCGCGGCGTCGGCTCCCCCGCATTTTCCGGCACGACACACAGGCGCGTAACCCCTTTTGGGGCGCGGCGCTTTGTGCCATGGCGCTGCGATACCTATGGGCGGAACAACAGGAAAGACGGCCATGTCCCAGCTTTTGAAGATCAGCCTGCCCGATGGATCGGTGCGCGAGATGCCGGAAGGGTCCACCCCCGCCGATGTCGCCGCCGCGATCGGCCCTGGCCTTGCCAAGGCGGCGATCGCCGCGCGCGTCGACGGCGAATTGCGCGACATCACCCGCCCCTTCACCGGCGATGCGACGCTGGCACTGGTCACGTCGAAGGACGAGGCCGATGCGCTCGAGCTTGCCCGGCACGATTTCGCGCATGTGCTGGCCGAAGCGGTGCAGAAACTGTTTCCGGGCACCCAGATCACCTTCGGCCCCTCGACCGATGACGGCTTCTATTACGATTTCGCGCCGAAAGACCGCCCGTTCACCGACGAGGACCTGCCCGCGATCGAGGCCGAGATGCGCCGCATCATTGCCGCGAACAAGCCGCTCAAGCGCGAAGTCTGGGACCGCGACGCACTGATCGCGCGCTGGCGCGAGCAGGGCGAGACGTTCAAGGCCGAATGGGCGGCCGAGCTGCCCCAAGGCGAGGAAATCAGCGTCTACTGGTCGGGTGACGACTGGATGGACATGTGCCGCGGCCCGCATCTCGCCTCGACCGGCAGGCTCGACCCGACGGCGTTCAAGCTGACGCGCGTGTCGGGCGCGTACTGGCGCGGCGACCAGCGCAACCCGCAGCTCTCGCGCATCTATGGCACCGGCTGGCTCAACAAGAAGCAGCTCGACGCGCACCTCTTGCGGCTCGAGGAAGCCGCCAAGCGCGACCATCGCAAGATCGGGCAGGAAATGGACCTGTTCCACCTGCAGCAGGAAGCGCATGGATCGGTCTTCTGGCATCCGCGCGGCTTCGTGATCTATCGCGCGCTCGAGGCCTATATGCGCCGCCGGCTCGATGCCGCGGGCTATCAGGAGGTCAAGACCCCGCAGGTGATGGATGCGCGCCAATGGGAGCAGTCGGGGCACTGGGGCAAGTATCGCGAGAACATGTTCGTCATCCCCGACGAGGTGCCCAATACCGAGGACGAGGGCCCGGTGGTGTCGAACGACGCCGCCTGGATGGCGCTCAAGCCGATGAACTGCCCGGCGCACGTGCTCATCTTCCGCCAGGGCATCAAGAGCTATCGCGACCTGCCGCTGCGCCTGGCTGAAATGGGCTGCTGCCACCGCAACGAGCCGCATGGCGCGCTGCACGGGCTGATGCGCGTGCGCCAGTTCACCCAGGACGATGCGCATATCTTCTGCCGTGAGGACCAGCTCGTCGACGAGATCAGCCGCTTCTGCGACCTGCTCGATACCGTCTACAAGGATCTGGGCTTTGGCGATTATGCCATCAAGCTGGCACTGCGCCCCGAAAAGCGCTTCGGCTCTGACGAGATGTGGGACTGGTCCGAACAGTCGATGCGCGATGCCGTCGCCGCGACCGGGCGCAACACGCCCGAATGGGGCTGGGAAGAGCTGCCCGG
>CAXRCQ010000475.1:0-3367 GCA_964228845.1 Blastomonas sp. | reverse complement strand
GTCGGAAAGGCGGCCGGCTTCGAGCCGCATCATCTGCGCGCGCTTGATGCGGGTCATCAGATGGACATCGTGCGTCGCGACGATGATCGTCGTTCCCATGCGGTTCAGGGCCTCGAACAGCCGCAGGAGCTTGACCGCCATATCGGGATCGACATTGCCCGTGGGCTCGTCGGCTACCAGGATATCGGGCCGGGTGATCACCGCGCGCGCGATCGCGACGCGCTGCTGTTCGCCGCCCGAAAGCGTCGCGGGCAGGGCATCGCCGCGCGCGCTCAGCCCGACCCAGTCGAGAATCTCGCGCACCGGCGTGGCGATATCGGCATCGCGCATCCCGGAAATGCGCAGCGGCAGCGCGATATTGTCGAATGCGGACAGGTGCGGCACCAGCCGGAAATCCTGGAACACCACGCCGATGCGGCGGCGAAAGCCCGGCAAGCGGTCGCGCGCGAGCGTCATGAGGTCGCTGCCGAACAGCCGGATCATCCCGCGACTGGGCCGCTGCGCGAGGTAGAGCAGCCTGAGCAGCGACGATTTCCCCGCGCCCGAAGGCCCGGTGAGAAAGTAGAACTGGCCCGAATAGAGCGTGAACGACAGGTCCGACAGGGCTTCGGGACCGGTGCCATAACGCAGCCCGACATTCTCGAACTGGACGATGGTTTCGACCGGACCGGCCTGGTGCGACGCGCTCATGCTGCGGCGATAGCGCGCCGGGGGGATGACAGGCAATCGGAATGCGCATCATGACGGCGTGTCGGCCCGATCATCGGCTCCGAGTGACGTCAAGCCGTTGAAAAACCGGTCTTGGCTGCAATCAGCAGTGGAAAACGGGCCGACATGCGTTTGCGGGCGCTGCAAGGCTCTTGCGGCGATTCGCCCGTCATGGTTAGAAACGCCATGATTATTGCGTGCCCCGCGTGCAACACCCGCTATGCGGTTCCGGACAGTGCCATCGGCATCGATGGCCGTTCGGTACGCTGCGCCAAATGCGGCCATAGCTGGTTCCAGCATGGGCCCGACATGGCCGCGCCACCCCCGGTCGAGACGCCTGCGGCTGTACCGGTTCCGGAACCCGCGCCAACCGCTGCGGCGCAAGCCCCGGCGGATGAAGAGCAGGTCAGTGTGCCGCCTCCCGCTGCGGCCTCCACCCCGGCACCCCCGACCCCTGCGCCTTCCGCAGCAGAAACGCCCAGGGTCGTCCCGGTTCCGCCGCCACCTGCCGAGCCGGAGCCCGAACCCGAGCTTCCGCCGCTGCCGCGCCCGGTACCCCCGGTCGATCGCCCGATCGTGGCGAGCTATGCCGATGATGCGCTGGCCGACCGTCCGAGCAGCTTCAGCCACGAGCCCCCTTTCCGCCCGCGGCGCAACCCGGCCAAGCTGTGGATGATCGGCGCGGTCGTCTTCGCCGTGCTCGCATCCGGCGCTGCGGTCGCCATCCAGACCTTCGGCCTGCCCGGCTTCATCGCCGATTACAGCCTGCCCTTTGCCGAGGTCGAGCCCGATCTGGTGATCGATTTCCCGCCCAGGAAGCAGGAACGGCGCACGCTGCCCAATGGCACCGAATATTTCAGCGCGTCGGGCACGATCAGGAATTTGAGCAAGCGCGCGCAGGATGTGCCGCCGATGCTGGTGGTGCTGCGCGATGCCCAGGACCGGGTGGTGTTCAACTGGATCATCAACCCGCCGGTCGAACGGCTCGAGCCGGGCCAGTCCGCCGATTTCCGCCAGGCCATGGTCGATGTGCCGCGTTCCGCGACGTCGGCAGAGATCGCCTGGGCCAAGCGCCGCTGAGCGCTGGCGGGCCGGTCGTGCAATAGCAGCATTCGCTTGTTGCTATGGGCCTGACGCTTTGCTAAGGGCGCGGCCTGCCACGCGGGCAGGAGCCTTGTCGCTCCCTGTTTTTCCCCGCGAAGCTGAGACTGTGCGGTCATGGCGGAATTGGTAGACGCGCAACGTTGAGGTCGTTGTGGGCGAAAGCCCGTGGAAGTTCGAGTCTTCTTGACCGCACCAGTCACCAAGGGGTTCCGCCGCTCGGGCGGCCCCTCACGCTCCTGACAATCGCTCCCCGATCGCCTGGCCCATGCGCAAGGGCGCGCCGGGCTGAAGCGTGTCGTGCCACGCAACGCGGCCCGGTTCGAACAGCAGCACGACGGTGGAGCCGAGATAGAAGCGCCCCATCTCGTCCCCTGCCGCAAAGCGATGGGCGCTGGCGGCAAAGTCCTCGGCGACGGGGCTGATTTCGTGGTCGTGGAAGCGGTGCGGCCAGACGGTGTCGATCCCGGCAACGATCATGGCGCCGACCATCACGCTCGCGAACAGCCCGTCGGGTCCGTCGAACAGGCACGCCAGCCGCTCGTTGCGCGCGAACAGCCGGTCGACTCCGGCGGCGGTGCCCGGATTGACCGAGAAGAGCTTGCCGGGGAGGTACACGGTCGACTGCAACGTGCCCGCAGCGGGCATGTGCACGCGGTGATAGTCGCGCGGGCTCAGGTAAATGGTGACGAACTGTCCGCCATCGAAGCGGTGCGCGTCGCCGCTCTGGCCGCCGAGCAGCTCGGCCACGCTGTAGTCGCGTCCCTTGGCCTGGATGATGCGCCCATCGCGGATCGGCCCGAGCTGGCTGACCGCGCCGTCGGCGGGGCTGAGGATGAAGCGCTCGGCATCCGCCAGCGGGCGCGCGCCTGGCTTGAGCTCGCGGGTGAAGAAGTCGTTGAAGCTCGCAAACTGGCCGAAGCCGCGCGCCGCCTCGCCCATGTCGACATTATAGGCGGCGGCGAAGCGGCGGATCATACGGTCGCGCAGCCAGGGGCTCTCGTTCGCGGCCAGCCGCCCGGCGAGCCGGGTCAGCGCGTGCTGCGGAACGAGGTGCTGGAGCGCGATAAAGGCAGAGGGCATGGCACGGCTCTATCGCACGCATCGCTGCCCGACTACCTTTATCGCAGCGATCAGGCGGCTACCCAGCTGCCGTGGAAGCTGACCGGCAGCGCGACGTCGCTGCGCCAGCTCGTCACCGGGCCATCGGCGATGCGGCGCGCATCGAACAGGTGCAATTCGGTGGCCCTGGCGTCGAGGTTGAGCGTGGTGCCGATCAGGTGATGCGGTCCGGCGGGACCGAACTCCTCGACCAGATGGCGCGCACCGAAATCGAAGCTGTCATGGCGGCCCTGGACCCAGTCCCAGCTGCCGACGCGGCGCGCAAACGGCCGGTCGCCGGTATAGCCGCCGACATGCACCGTGGCCGACCGGGGCAGTCCGGCGAGCTCGGGCGCGCTGCGCGGGAATTCGGCGGTGATCCCGGCGGGCGTCAGCGTGGCGCGGCCATCGGGGTGCAGCGCGACCAGGTTGAGCTCGGGCCGTTCGGCATGGACAT
>CAXRCQ010000474.1:0-2504 GCA_964228845.1 Blastomonas sp. | reverse complement strand
CGGATCGATCCATTCGCAGGAGAAGATCCACCCCACGCCCAACGAGCGCTATTGGTGGAAGATCAAGGGCGGCGATACCATCGATGCCATCCAGACCGATTGCGGCCCGATCGGGGTGCTGATCTGCTATGACAGCGAATTTCCCGAGTTGGCGCGGCGTCTGGCCGATGAAGGCGCGCGGATCATCTTCGTGCCCTTCTGCACCGACAGCCGCGAGGCCTATATGCGCGTGCGCTATTGCTGCCAAGCGCGTGCAATCGAGAACCAGTGCTATGTCGTGATGTCGGGCAATGTCGGCAATCTGCCCGATGTCGACAACATGGACATTCAATATGCGCAGAGCTGCATCCTGACGCCCTGCGACCTGCCCTTCGCGCGCGACGGCATTGCGGCAGAGGCGAGCGAGAATGTCGAGACGCTGACGATCAGCGACGTGAACCTCGACGATCTCAGTTGGGCGCGGCACGAGGGCACGGTGCGCAATCTGGGCGATCGGCGCTACGACCTCTATCATATCGAATGGGATCGTGCGGTAGGGCGCGGCCATGCGGCAGCCAAGCGCGAGCGTGCGCGCCAGCCTGCACCCGCCGGGCCTCAAGGCGGCGGCGGGGGTTAATCCTCGATTTGGTCCTGATTTATGGCTGACATGCTGTCCTTTATCCGCCATGAATTGAGCCATGCATAATCCGCTCGACAATCCCGTTTTCAGTGATGCGCTCGTCATTCTCGGTGCAGCGGGGATCGTCATCCCCGCCTTTGCGCGCTTCAGGATCACCCCGATTATCGGCTTTCTGCTGATCGGCATTCTCGTCGGCCCATCCGGGCTGGGCTCGCTGGTCGAGCAATATCCCTGGCTCTATCACGTCACCATCACCGATGCGGAATCGATCGAGCCTTATGCCGAGTTCGGCATCATCCTGCTGCTGTTCACCATCGGACTGGAGCTTTCGTTCAAGCGCCTGTGGAGCCTCAGGAAGCTGGTGTTCGGGGTAGGGGCAGCCGAATTGCTGCTTTCTGCGCTGATCATCGGTACTGCCCTGAACGCGGTTGGCCAGAATTGGGGCGGCGCGATCGGGCTCGGGCTGGCGCTGGCCCTGTCGTCGACGGCGCTGGTTCTGCCCATGTCTGGCACGACATCGCCGGTCGGTCGTGCGGCGCTGGCGATGCTCCTGTTCGAGGATGTCGCGATCGTCCCCATCATCTTCCTGCTCGGTGCGCTCGCACCCATGGCGGGTATGTCCGGGGGTAGCGATCTCGGCATGACGTTGCTGCTGGGCGTGGTCACGGTGCTCGCGATGCTGTTCCTCGGCAGGCTGATCCTTCCCCGGATGTTTGCCCAGGCTGCACGGACCAAGAGCCCGGAGCTGTTCCTCGCAGCGAGCCTTCTGGTCGTCATCACGGCGAGCCTTGCCACGGCCTCGGTCGGGCTGTCGCCTATCGTCGGCGCGCTGCTGGCCGGCCTGATCATCGCCGAGACCGAATATCATGGCGAAGTCGAGATCCTGATCGAGCCGTTCAAGGGGCTCGCTCTCGGCGTGTTCCTGATCACCGTCGGCATGTCGATCGATCTCCGCGTCATCGCCGCATATTGGCAGTCGCTGGCTGCTGCGGTGGTGGGCGTGGTTCTGGTCAAGGCGGTCGTTACCGGCCTGTTGCTGCGCGTCGCAGGGGCACGGCGCGGCACCGCCGCCGAGGCAGGCGTGCTGATGGCCAGCCCGTCCGAGACCACGCTGATCGTGCTGGCGGCCGCGGTGCAGGCGCAACTTATCCAGGCGAGCACCGCCCAGTTCTGGCAGATCGTCACCGCCATCGGCCTGACGATCACGCCATTGCTTGCCAAGCTTGGCCACAGCATGGCGCGCTATCTCGAAATGCGGGCGAGCGATGCCGCGCCGATCGACCAGTCCGATGTCGCCAATGACCGTACGGTGATCTTCGGCTATGGCCGGGTGGGCGAGATTGTCGCCGATATGCTCAAGGAACACGGGCAGCCTTTCGTCGCGGTCGAATCCAATGTCGATGTCGTGCTGGCCGCCCGGCGCGCCGGGGTACCGATCGTGTTCGGCGATGTGGCGCGGCCTGAGCTGCTCGATCGATTGCGGCTGGGACATGCCCGTGCGCTTGTCCTCACCATGGACGATCCGGTGCTGGCCGTGCAGATTGTGCGCCGCGTGCATGGCTGGGTTCCGGACCTGACCATCATTGCCCGCGCGCGCGACGCCACGCATGCCGCTGAACTCTATCGCGCCGGCGCCACCCTGGCGGTGCCCGAGGCGCTGGAAAGCTCGCTGCAACTGTCGGAGGCGGCGCTGGTGGATCTGGGCATAGCGATGGGCCCGGTTATCGCCTCGATCCACGAAAAGCGCGACGAACTGCGCCGCAAGATCATGCAGGACGGCGAACTCGAGAAGAAACCGCTGCTCAAATCGGGCGAGGCGGCGGCGGGGTAGAAACGCGCAGCGCCGAGCAGGTCGCCTCTCCCTCGATGGGAGAGGCAGCGAGAC
>CAXRCQ010000473.1:0-2780 GCA_964228845.1 Blastomonas sp. | reverse complement strand
CTGCCCGCCGGCACCGTCGAAACGCTGGTAAAGCCCGAGAACAAGGCCACGCTGACCAGCATCCTCACCTATCATGTCGTCGCCGGCAAGGTGACCGCCGCCGATGTCGTCGCGCTGATCAAGAAGGGCGGTGGCAAGGCCGAGATCAAGACCGTGCAGGGTGGAACCCTCACAGCCTCGCTGCAGGGTCAGAATGTCGTCCTTACCGATGCCAAGGGCGGCACGTCGATCGTGACCCAGACCGATGTCATGCAGAGCAACGGTGTGGTGCACGTGATCGACACCGTGGTGATGCCGGGCTGATCCCCTCCATTTACCTGGCACATCACAGGCCCGCTGGTCCCCCCAGGCCAGCGGGCCTTCTGATTCCGGGCTTGCGCGAATGTGACAGCGATTGACGCGGTATCGTCATGCACGGGTCACGCAACCGTCCTAGCGGCGCGACTGGAACAGGCGTTCCACGCAACACTGGATGAGGGGGATGGGCAGCATGGCCGGACCGATGCGCAACACCAAGATCGTCGAAGCCGTCACGCCTTCGGGCACGACGACCAGGCAGGGGCTTCTCGACCGTGCCTTTGCCTTTGCCTTCAAGGGGCTTGTCTATGCGCAGATATGGGAAGATCCGGTGGTCGACATGGAGGCGCTGCAGATACAGTCCGACAGCCGCATCATCACCATTGCTTCGGGTGGATGCAACGTCCTGTCCTATCTGGTCGCCGACCCGGCGCAGATCATTGCGGTGGACCTGAACACCGCGCATGTAGCATTGGGCAAGCTCAAGATCGCGGCGGCCCGCCACCTGCCCGATTATTCGCATTTCCACCGCTTTTTTGCGGAAGCCGACAGCAGGCAGAATATCCGCGTCTACAACCAATATATTCGTCCGCATCTTGATGAGACAAGCCGCCGCTACTGGGAAGGCCGCGATCTCGCCGGACGCAGGCGGATCGGCGGGTTCGGCAGCGGCCTGTACAAGCGCGGGCTGCTCGGCGGGTTCATCGGCACCGCGCATGTGCTTGCGAAGCTGTACAAGATCGACCTGAAGCGGATGCTCGGCGCGCAGTCGCTCGAGGAGCAGCGCGCGATCTTCGAGCAGCATCTCGCTCCGGTTTTCGACAAGAAGTTCATCCGCTGGCTGACCGACCAGCCGCCTGCCCTGTTCGGCCTCGGCATTCCGCGCGCGCAGTTCGATGCGCTCGCCGGTGACGAGAAAATGGCCGATGTGCTGCGCAAGCGGCTCGAAAAGCTCGCCTGCGATTTCGAGATTCGCGAGAATTATTTCGCCTGGCAGGCGTTCGGGCGCGGCTATGGCAAGGGTCCGGACAAGCCGCTGCCGCCCTATCTGCAGGCGCAGCATTATGAGGCCGTGCACAGCCGCGTGGATCGGGTGAGCTTCGAGCATGCCAATTTTGTCGAGCGGCTGCAGGCAAGCGAGGATGCGAGCCTCGACCGCTACATCCTGCTCGACGCGCAGGACTGGATGAACGACCAGCAGCTCACCACGCTGTGGACCGAGATCACCCGCACCGCGCGACCCGGTGCCCGCGTGCTGTTCCGCACGGCAGCCGAGCCCAGCCTGCTGCCGGGCCGCATTCCGGACGATCTGCTGGCGCGCTGGGACTATCGCGCGGAAGAATCACTCGGTTTTACCGCGCGCGACCGGTCGTCGATCTATGGCGGGGTGCACCTTTATGTCCTCAAGTGACGTGGGTGCGCCGACGCGCAGCCATGCCGAGGCGATGGATGCGATCTACCGCACCCAGCGGCATATCTACGATCTGACGCGCAAATATTATCTGCTGGGGCGCGACCGGCTGATTGCCGATCTGGCACCGCCGCCCGGCGGCACGGTGCTGGAACTGGGGTGCGGCACCGCGCGCAAACTGATCATCGCGGCGAAGCGATACCCGAATGCGCTCTTCTTCGGCTTCGACGTTTCCGAGGCGATGCTCGAGGCCGCGCGCGAGTCGGTCCGCAAGGCGGGGCTCGAAGGGCGCATCTTCCTGACCAGGGGCGATGCCACCGCGTTCAGCGCGCAGCATCTGTTCGGGCTGACGGGGTTCGACCGCGTGTTCTGCTCCTATACGCTGTCGATGATCCCGGGCTGGGAGCAGGCGATTGCCTCAGCCGCGGGTTCGCTGGCGCCGGGCGGTCGGATGCACATTGTCGATTTCGGCACGCAGGATGACCTGCCGCGCTGGTTTGCCAAGGGGCTGCATGCCTGGCTCGCGCGGTTCCAGGTGACCCCGAGATTCGATCTCGGACCGGTCGCGCGCAGTATTGCCGAGGACGCCCGGCTGCCGGTCGATCATCGCCCGCTCTATCGCGGCTATGCGCAATATGCGGTAATCGGGGGCTAGCTTGTTTTCCGGCGAAAGCCGGAAGCCAGAAGCGGCTGGGTGCAATCCCGCCTCCAGACTCCCGCTTTCGCCGGAGAGCGCTCAAGTGATGAATGCCTTGAGCGCCGCCACCGTATCCGCCTCTGCCGCGGGCTTGTCGCGCCGCAGCCGGGCGATGCGGGGAAAGCGCATGGCGATGCCCGACTTGTGCCGTTTCGATTCATGGATCGAATCGAACGCGACCTCGAGCACCAGCGACTTCTCGACCTCGCGTACCGGTCCGAAGCGGTTGACCGTGTTCTGCCGCACGAACTTGTCGAGCCATTTGAGCTCGCTGTCCGAGAAGCCCGAATAGGCCTTGCCCACCGGCTCCAGATAGCCCTCGTCGTTCCAGCAGCCAAAGGTATAGTCGCTGTAGAAGCTCGATCGCTTGCCTCT
>CAXRCQ010000472.1:0-3341 GCA_964228845.1 Blastomonas sp. | reverse complement strand
GCATCAACCAGGCCCGCCTGCAGGAAACGGTCCGCCAGGCCAGCCTTGCACGCTATGCGCTGCATGACCGTCAGCGCGCCGCGGAAGAGGATGTCAGGCTCGCCTGGCAGCAGCTCGACACGCAGCGCCGCATCACCGAACAGCTTGCCCGGCAGAGCCAGGTGAGCGACGATCTGCTGCTGTCCTACCGCAGCCAGTTCAACATCGGACGCCGTTCGTTGCTCGATGTTCTCGATGCTCAGAATACTAGGTTTAACACCCAGGTTCGTCTCGAAACGGCACGCTTCTCCCAATTGTTTGCCCAGTACCAGACACTTGCTGCTACAAACCAGTTTCTGGACGCGCTGAGCATTGCACCGGGAGCCGGTGCCAACGAGCGGGAACGCGAGCGGTTCGATTACGGACCGCCGGTCGAAGCCGAACTGCAAAGGCGCGTTGACGGAGACTGAAACGCGTAGAGGCTCGTGACGGGCATGGAACAGACAAGTGCAGACCAGATCGACGGGCGGGTCCTTGACCCGCTCGTCGAGTGCATCGCGGAAGGGGCGCGCCGCTACGGCCTGCCCTTTGCGCGCGGCCTGCTTGCGCAATTGCCGCGCAATGCCGCAGGGCTGCTTCCCATCCACCAGGCTCCGGCAGCGCTGGAGCTTGCGGGCCTCAACTATGACGTGGTGCCGCGTCGCCGCCTGCCCAACGGCGCAGGCGACCTGCCGGCGATCATCACGCTGGCCAATCGCGGCGTAGCCCTACTGCTCGATGCGCAGGACGAGGAGCTGCTGCTGTGGTATCCCGAAAGCGGCAACGAGCTGTGGGAGCCGCGCGGCGATGTCGAGCAGGCCTATTCCGGCACGCTCATTTCCATCTACGGCGATCCCGACAAGATGCGCGCCAACGAGGCGCCGTGGCACGCCAAGGCGCGCCAGCACTGGTTCTGGGGCGAACTGCGCCGCGAACGCCGCGCCTTCCTGCCGGTCATCCTCGGTTCGCTGCTGATCAACCTGCTGGCCATCGCGCTGCCGATCTTCACCATGAACGTCTACGACCGGGTGATCCCCAACCAAGCGCAGGAAACGCTCTGGGTGCTGGGCATCGGCGTGCTGCTGGCCTTCGCGCTGGAATTCGCGCTGCGCCGCGCGCGTACCTCGATCGTCGACGAGATCGCCCAGCGGCTCGACCTCAAGCTTAGCCAGAAGATCTTCTCGCGCCTGCTCGCCGTGCCGCTGGCCGAGCGCAAGGGCCACACCGGCTCGCTTGCCGCGCGCGTGTCCGAATATGCCGTGGTGCGCGATTTCTTCGCCTCGACCTCGGTCGTGCTGTTGGTGGACGTCGCCTTCCTGGTGGTGTTCGTGGCCGTCATCGCTATCATTGCCGGCTGGCTGGCGCTGGTGCCGCTGACGATCATCCTGGCGATGATGGTCGCCGGTTACGTGCTCCAGAAGAAGGTCGTCGAAGCCTCGCAGGATGCGCAGGCCGACTACGGACTACAGCAGACACTTCTGGTCGAATCGCTGACCGGCGCGGAAACGCTGAAAGCCATGGGCGGCGAGGGCGGTATGCTGTCGCGTTGGCACCAGCTGGCCGAAATCGGGGGCCATTCGCAGCTTCGCCTGCGCTCGATCAACTCGCTCGCCGTGGGGCTGGCGCAGGTCTTCCAGCAGATCTCGACCGTCTCGCTGATCATCGGCGGCTATTATCTCTTCGCGGCCGGCGACATCACCATGGGGGCGATCATCGCTATCGTGATGCTCGCCTCGCGCTCGCTCGCTCCGGCCGGCCAGATCGCCTTCCTGCTGACCCGCGGGCGGCAGGCGCAGGAAACACTCGGCAGTATCGAGCGCCTGTTCGAAGGCGGTGACGAGCGGCGCGAAGGCGCAAGTGTCGCACCGACCGCGATTGCCCGCCCGAAGATCGAATTCCACGACGCCGAGTTCGCCTATGGCGAGAACATGCAGCCGGCGCTCTCGGGTCTCAACCTGACGATCGAGCCGGGTGAGCGCGTGGCGCTCGTCGGCCGTGTCGCATCGGGCAAGTCGACGCTGGGGCGCCTGCTGTGCGGCCTCTACCGCCCGACCGGCGGTGCGATGCTGGTCAACGGCATCGACGTCCACCAGTACCGCCCGCAGCAGCTGCGCGAGGCGCTCGGCTTCGTCGGGCAGGATGCGGCGCTGTTCTCCGGGTCGGTGCGCGACAATCTCACGCTCGGCCGGCTGGGCATCTCGGAAGAAGACCTGCTGGCCGCCATGCGCGCCACCGGGGCCGACACCTACCTGTCGCGCGATGCCGGCGGTTTCGATCGTCCGGTGGGCGAGGACGGCCGCCAGCTTTCAGGCGGGCAACGCAGCTTCCTCGCGCTGGCCCGCGCAATGGTCGAGCCGCGCGAACTCCTGTTCCTCGACGAGCCGACCGGCGCGATGGACAGCGAAACCGAAAAGATGTTCGTCGAGCGCCTGTCGACTGCTCTCAAGCCCGAACAGACGCTCGTCATCGCAACGCACCGTCCGGCCCTGTTCGCCATTTGCGACCGCCTGATCGTGCTCGACCGCGGCCGCGTCGCTGCCGATGGCCCGATCAAGGAAGTGCTGGCCAAGGCCGGCGCCCCGCGCGGGGTGGTGTCATGAGCGCCGCCGCCGTCACCCGCGTCCGCCGCTTCGGCGCGCTGATGATGCTGGCGCTGGCCAGCCTGCTGGTCGGCACGTCCTCGCTGCTCGCCCCGCAGGAAGCGGCGCGGGCCATGGCGCGGCTCGATCCCGAAATGCAGGCGGGACTGGTCGCCATGACCACCGGCAGCCAGGATATCGCCGAACTTGCCGTGGAAGACGTGGACAGCGCGCGCAGCCGCAACCTCGCCATTCCGCTGAGCGGCCTGCGGCTGGAAAAGACCGGGCGGTTCAGCGGCATTCCGCTGTCGTCGGCCTATTTCGGCACGGCGCGCGAATGCCTGGCGCAGGCAATCTATTACGAAGCCGCGCTCGAACCGGAATCGGGCCAGCGCGCTGTCGCACAGGTCGTTCTCAACCGCGTGCGCCATCCCGCCTATCCGAACACGGTCTGCGGCGTGGTCTACCAGGGCTACAACCAGCGCGTGTGCCAGTACAGCTTAACTTGCGACGGGGCGCTGCAGCGCCGTCCGCAGGCCACTCTGTGGAAGCGCGCGCAGGCCCTCGCGAAGGACGCGCTGGCCGGCTACGTCATGCCCGACGTCGGCACCGCGACGCACTACCATGCCGATTACGTGGTGCCGAAATGGGCCTACACCCTCGGCAAGATCACGCAGATCGGCCGCCACATCTTCTATCGCTTCCCGGGCTCGCCGGGCATGTCCGCCAGCTTCTATCGCGGCT
>CAXRCQ010000471.1:0-30483 GCA_964228845.1 Blastomonas sp. | reverse complement strand
CAATCCAATCTGGCGACAGGATTTCGGTGCTTTCTCGGGCGGATCATCGGCGCGATACTGCCGGACGTCAAGATATGTCCTGTCCATAGGCGAAAAAGGGGGTACGCGCCGTGCCCCCTTTCCCGTCTTGTTCCACCAGGTTTCCGGTCAGAAATCGAACCAGAGCGATCCGGTGAAGCGGCGCGGGTCGCCGGGGAAAAGCGCGAGGAACTGGCCGGTAATGGTTTCCTGCCTGGTGAGGTTGGTAACCCCGAAGGACAAACCCCAGTTCCTGTCGAAATTCCGGTATTCGACCTTGAGATCGACAAAATCCTCGGTCGGGGCCGCCGCAGTGTTGAGCGTCGCCACGAAATAGGGCTCGTTGTGCCGCCAGGATCCGATGAACCTCAGATCGCCGTCCAGCGCATCGACCGGCAATGTATAGGTTGCCCCCAGCGCAAACTGGAAATCCGGAATCCGCACCGGCTCGAGCGCATCGGTAATCTGCAATGCGGCCGGAACGCCCGGGATGAACACGGTCGATGCATATTCGCCGTGGTTGATCGATCCGTTGGCAAACAGCGTGAGGTTGCGCGTCGGGGCCAGCGTGGTCTCGAATTCAAGACCATAAGCCACTAGGTCCCCCGCATTGCGCGATAGCGAGACGATGACGGTTTCGCCCGGCGGGATCAGGCCCGATGTAACCTGGAGACCCTCGGTACGGGCATAATAGCCGTTGAGATTGAGACGCAGCGTGCGCCCGAACAGCTCCGACTTGATTCCGCCCTCATAAGACCAGGTCACTTCGGGCGCGAAAGGCAGCACGCGCCCCGGGACCGGGGCACCACCATTCCAGCCGCCCGACTTGAACCCGTTGGTGGCCGATGCATAGACAAGGAAATTCGGATCGACCTCATAGCTCAGCGCGACCCGCGGCGTGACCCGCTTCTCGGTCAGCGAAGTCGGGATATTGGCAGCCACCAGATCGGCGGTGTTGTAGCCGAAGCCGGGATAGCGAACCGAATCGAAATACTCGATCGACTTCTTTTCATAGGTATAGCGCGCACCGAGCGTCAGGGTGAGCCGGTCGACAAGCTCGTAATCCACCTGCAGATAGCCGGCGGCGGTTTCAACGGTCTGGTCGAACCGCGTGTTGTTGCTCAGCTGGAAGGCTGTCGTGCCGCCTGCAAAGGCAGTCGTGTCGAGCTGATTGCCCTCGCGCAGATAGAAAAGGCCGGCGACATATTGCAGCCGGTCGTCCAGGGCCGACCCCGTCCATTTGAGTTCTCCCGAAATCTGGTCGTTCCAGATCTGGTCGGCGAGGGTGAAACCGCCGAAAATCGGCCCGGGCGACGCATTGTACTGGTTGATATAGGCCTGGCTCAGATTGCGATACCCGAAAATGCCCTCGAGATTGCCGCTCTCTGCCTCGTAATTGAACCGGAGGGTCGCCGCATAGGAATCGGTGATCGCGCAGCTTCCGCGCTGGGTTGCCAGCAGGTTGTCGGCAGGCGTGCCCTTGCAGCTTCCCTTGTCCAGCGCACCGGCATTGTTGTAGAAATCGGGCGTCGTGCTGGTCTTGAACCGCGCGGAGGCGCCGGGCAGTCCGGTCACGCCCAGATAGGTCCCGGTGTTGCGGGTATATTCGCCCGACAGGTCGATAGTCAGGCGGTCGCTCGGCAGAAAGCGCACATCGCCGCGCACGCCATAGTTGCGCGCGCCGTTCAGCGTCTCGCCATTGCGGACATTCTTCAGATAGCCATCGTCGGTGATGTAGAAACCCGACAGCTTGGTCAGCACCCTCTCGCCCAGCGGAGCGTCTATAATCGCCTTGGCGGTCACGCGGTTGAAGGAACCGACGGTCACCTCGAACTTGCCGCCAAAATCCTCGGCCGGAGGCTTCATGATGACCGACACCGCGCCGCCCGTGGTGTTGCGACCGAAAAGCGTGCCCTGCGGCCCGCGCAGCACCTCGACACGGTCCACATCGAAGAACTGGTAGTTAGTGGCATTCTGGCGAGCGACATAGACGTTGTCGACATAGGTGCCGACCGGAGCATCGAACGTTGCCACCGACTGCGAATTGCCCAGCCCGCGCAGAAAATAGGAATTGGCCGTCGCCAGGCCGAGATTGTTCGACGCGATCATCGACGGCACGAACTGGGCGACCCGCAAGGCATCGTTCAGTTCGAGCGCGCTGATCGTGTCCTCGTTGAATGCAGTCACCGCAACCGGCACATCCTGCAGCCGTTCGGGGCGGCGCTGCGCAGTCACGATGATTTCCGCACCAAGCGCCGATGGCTGCGTTGACGCATCTTCCTGCGCCTCGCCGATGCCCGGCCCTGCCTCCTGCGCCGTCGCCATCACCGGGCAAGCCAGCGCGCAAGCCGCCGTCGCCGCCAGCATCCGATGCCTTACAATCCTGAAATATTGCCTCATTTTCGATCCCCGATTGATTTGCCTGCTGTCCCTGAACCGCGATTCCTGGCAATTTTATTTTGCTATATTCCTATACCATATCAGGTGATTTGATATGTCAATAAGGTTTATTGGCCAGGGTGCTGAAGCAGACGGTGCGGAGCCGGGGGCTATTCTCCCGACGGATTCCGGAAATCCGGATATCGCCCCAATGAGAGCGTCGAAACCGCTCCGAGCATCAGGAGAATGGCGGCTGTCTTGAGGCCGATGCCATAGCCTCCCGTAACATCGAATGCCGCTCCCAAGGTGACCGGCCCGATCGCCCCGGCCAGCGCGATGATCGAATAGACACTGGCATAGATGGTGCCGTAGCTGCGCGATCCGAAATAGCGGCTGACCAGATAAGCCAGCAGGTCGAACTCGAACCCGGCACCGAAGCCCAAAGCAACCACGGCCAGCGTGGCGGAGACCGACGACAAGGTGTCGAGCGTGAGGATCCAGCAGCCCAGCGCCGGAAAGGCCATGATCACGAGCGCACAGGCCGGCGCCCAGAAGCGATCGAGCAGCCACCCCCCGATCAGGCGCCCCGCAATCACCGCAAGCCCGAAAGCAGCTGTAATCTCCCCAATCTGCCCCAACGTGAAGCCGCGCGTGCCGAGAATATTCTCGAGATTGGGGGTGGGTGCGGTCAGGGCGACGGCGATGAGAAGGAAGGCGACAGCCATGATCGGCAGTTGCCTGGTACGCAGCGCCTGCTGCATGGTCAGCCCTGGCTCGGTTCCGCCAATGCCCGGCTGCCGGGATTCGCCGGTCTGGGCATTGGCGGCGGGCGGAGCGCGGAACATTAGTGCCACGATGGGCCAGCCGATCACGATCGGCAGCAACCCCACCGCAATGACCGCCGTACGCCAGCCATAGCCCTCGATCATCTGGGCCATGAACGGCTTGACCAGAAAGCCGGTAATTCCGGTTCCGCAACTCGCGACCCCTAGGGCGATCCCGCGCCATCTGTCGAACCACTGGGTGACGATGCGGGTCCAGGTCGCCGACAGGGTGCCCAGCCCCAGAAGCGACATGACGACCCATTGCGCATAATAGAGCAGGATCGAGCCGTTGCTGAACGCAAGGCTGATATAGCACAGTCCGAATGCGGGCAGCGACCAGAGCCCTACCCTGCGCGCGCCGAAGCGGTCGATGGCGAGGCCGGCCAGCGGGCTTGCCAGCATGACCACGATCGACTGGACCGAGATGCTGGCCATGAGTTCGGTGAACGACCAGCCGAATTCCTTCGAAAGCTGCGGCGCGAGCATGCCGATCGTGTAGAACGGGATCGGGCTCATCCCCATCGCCACCCCGATCATGGCGGCCAGTGCAACGGGCCATCCCTGGCGACTGTCCTTGAAATCGCTCTGCCCACCGGCGGAAGTTGTGATGCTCTGCACGGTTTTGATGACTCCGCCACTGGACAGGAGAGCAATTTTCGCTCACGAATAGATATACAACTATATCATATGGAGCGTGACAAGCCTTGAATGGGAAACGGCATGGATGTCGCGAAGATGCGGGCGCACCGCTGCGCGTGCGCAAGGGGTTCATCTCGACGCGGCAAGGCCAGGTTCATTTCCGAAAATGCGGCACGGGTCCCGGCGTCGCGCTGCTCCACGATTCTCCCCGCTCCTCGCGGCTGCATCTCGACACGATGCAAGCACTTGCCCATCGCTACACGGTCCACGCGCTCGACACGCCCGGCTATGGCCTTTCCGACCCCTTGCCGATAGCAGATCCGAGCATCGGCGATTTCGCCCATGCGCTGGAAGAAGCGCTTGATGCCCTCGGACTGGGCGCCGCGCCGCTCTATGCCACGCATACCAGCGCGAAGATCGCCATCGAACATGCGGCTCTGACCAACAAGCCGCGCAAGCTGGTGCTCGACGGACTGTCGATCCCCGACAAGCTGGCGGACGCAGACTTCATCCAGGCCTATATGCGCCCTTTCCAGGTCGATCCGACCGGTGCCTATCTGGCCGCCGAATGGCAGCGGACTCGCGACATGCTGCGCTGGTTTCCGTGGTTTGCCCCGTCTGCCGCCACCCGCATGGCGATGGACCGGCCCGATAACGACTGGATCGAGCGCTACACGATCGATCTGTTCAGTGCCGCGAGTCATTATTCGGACGCCTATGCCGCAGCGATGCGCTACGATCCTGCGCCTGCGCTGAGACGCGTTTCGGTGCCCGTTCTGGTCGGGGCGCGCAGCGACGACGTGCTGTACGGCCATCTCGACAAGGTGCCGGTCGGCGACCCCCCGGCGCTGTCGGTGGCGCGGCTGGGAGCGGACCGGCGCGCCTGGCTGCAATGGATCGAGCAGAGCCTCGATTGCCCGGACACGCTGGAGCCAATGGACGAGCCCCTCGCGGCGCAGGACGGCGCGCTCGATTATGTCGATTGCGATCATGGCCAGATCCTCATCCGGCAGGCAGGCAGGCGCGGGCCGGTTCCCGTGCTGATCCTGGAAGCACCCTTTCCCTATGCGGCTTTCGGCTGGCAGGCCGGGCTCGCAGATCGTCGACGCTGCGTGATCCCCGAACTGCCCGGCTATGGCGAGTCCGATCCGCTCGCGCCCGGCGCGGACATGGGCGACCTCGTGCGCGCGATGCAGCGGGTGATCGCGCATCTGGGCGGAACGGTCGATCTGATCGGCATCGGTCATGCGACCTCGCTCGCCCTGGCGCTGGGCAATGCCGATAGCGGCGTGCGGCGCATCGTGCTCGACGGTGCGCCCGGGAGCGATGCGGATGCTTCCGGACTCTGTCCACACTTCCCGTTCGGCTCGGGCGGATCGCACATCCATGAAAGCTTCCACATGATCCGCGACTGGCAGGTTCAATATCCCTGGTATTCGCCTGCTGCATCGGCCCGGCGGCGGACAGAGCCTGCGCTCGACGGCGACAGGCTGCACGCCTGCCTTCTCGGCATGCTGAAGCAGCCGGCGCATTATGGCGATGCCCTGACCCTGTGCATGGCCGCTCCCGAGCCCCAGCCTAGGGTCGAAAGCCGCGGCAGCGACATGCTGGTATTTACTTTGGAATCCGACCCCTATTACGCCCGCGCCGAGGACCTCGCCGCGCGGCTGCCAGGCTGCATCCGACAGGAACGCCCGCTCGATCTGGGCCTGACGGCGGACAGGGCCGGACGGTTTCTGGCGTCCGACGCATAGGCGTTCGCCCTTCTGCTCCACCCGAACCGCCGATCAGCGCGCCGGGACGCTCGCATCTGGGACAAGAAGGGCGGCTGGGCTTTGCGGGCCCGCCGCCCAGAGGGGAAAAAGGGCTTGGAATCAGCGGCGTTCGAGTTCGACAAGCTCGTACCACGACATCATGTAACCATCGACGCCGCCCTGGACGAAGATCGCATCGTCGTCGGCAGTGACCCAGACCTCATAGGGCGGATGACCGCCATCGGTCGTCGCCATGCCGGCATGCTCGTCGGTGAAGCGATAGCGATAGCAGTCGAACGTGCCCGCTTTCACCGTGACGGTGTCCTCCCCGACATATTCGAGGAAGATATTGGCTTCCGCGATGATCGGTGGGGTCGCGCCGCGATGGTCGGGCGAAGGCAGGAAGGTACGGAAGGCGCGCTTGTGCGGCCCGCGCGAGCGATCCATCTTCTTGGTGATATAGGCGTCGCCAGCGATCGGATGCGTGCCGAAACCGTCGAACTCGCCGACGATCGGCACCTTTTGCGACAATCGGCCGATCGACGGGCCATAGCTTTCGCACTCGACGGTGTTCTCGCCGATGATGAACAGCCCTGCGCCCATGAACTGGTCGCCGATCGTCAGGCGCACGAAGCAATCCATCGGTCGGTCGTTCTCGTCCATGCTGTAGGTGATGTCGCGCAGCACGGTCGGATCGGGCTCGTCAATCTCGCAAATCGCGCGCAGCGAACGCTTGCCATCGCTGTGCGAGGTGAAGGTGAACCATTCGCGGCCACGCTCCTGCCCCTCGCGGCCGGGCTTGCGCGAGGTGTAGATTATCTTGCCAGAGATGGACTTGTGCTTCTGCATGATGCGTTCTCTCCTTCAACGATCTCGATTTGACTGCGCTCAGACGGGCGTGGCCAGCCCCAGCAGAGCGGCGACCAGTATCAGCGCCCAGATGCCCATCACCGAGGGCCGCGTCGTCTGGATCACCGCCCGGATCTGCCGATCGGTCTCGGGTGTCGCGCCGTTCTCCTTCATCGCAATGATGGCGGGGAAGAGCGGCACCAGCTGGCGGCGCACCAGCAGGCCCAGCGAAATGCAGCCTGCCAGGATCAGCAGCTTGCACGCGATGAACAGCGGTACTTCCAGCACCCCGACCAGCCCCGCAATGCCCGAACCTGCCAGCGCGGCGAGCACGACGTAGCGCACCGCGATATCGATCCGCTTGAGCCCGGCTCCACCGGCACCATGCTTGAGGTGCACGCCCCAGGCCAGCGCGAGCCAGGCCAGTCCGGCGACCCAGACCAAGGCCACGCTCCATCCCGGCACCATCAGCCATCCGCGGGCCCAGGCGGCGGCAAAACCGGTGGGGAATGCCAGGATCAGCGCGGTGCGCGGTGCCATGTCGATATCGTTGAGCAGCTTGAGCGCCATCAGCCGCTCCGGAGTCGTGCGGCTGGGATCGGTCATGAAGCCCGAACCATAAAAGGCGCCGAGATCGCCGCCCAGCCAGTAGACCAGAACGAGGACGTGGAGCAGGATGATGGCGGCTTCAAACATCTGGGGTTTCCGTTTCGGCTGCTTCGGCGAACAGGGCACGCATGAGTTCGAGCCTGCGGACTGCGAAGGCGGGATCGTCGAGGCGGGGCAGCGAATGATAGCGCGCATCGGGCGTCACCCTCGCCAGCGCCTCGGTCTGTCCGATCAGCGGATCGTTGGCCCCGGCAAACATCAGCACGGGCTGGCGGACCAGCGGCATGCGATCGAATCCGTTCCATTTGAACGCGGCGCGATAGTTGAAATGATAGGTGTCGTGTGCCTTCATCACCTCGAGCACCCAGGCGTGCAGATCGGCAGGCGCGGGCAGGCCGTTGACGCGATGGCCCTCTACCGTCTTGCGATACCAGGGAAAGAACACATACTGGTCGCGGCAGAACATGAAGATGCGCAGCAGATAGGCACCATCGATGTCCGGCTCGAACGGATGGGCATAACGTTCGAGGATTTCGGCGCGTTCGGCCTCGTCGAACGTGCTCAATCCATCGAGTGTCACTGACCGTATGCGTTCGGGGGCGAGAATGGCCAGCTCGCAGGCGATGGCGGCACCGGTATGCGATCCATAGACATCCACCCGGTCGATCCCCTTGGCATCAAGCAGATGCACCATTGCCTCCGCCAGCTGGGGGATGGTGGGTTCGCCGCGCAACAGCGGTTCGCTGTCGCCATTGCCCGGCGTGTCGGGCGCTATGACGTGACCCTGTTCGGCCAGGGCGCCGACAAGCCTGACAAGCTGGCGCGAACTGCCCGGCGACGCATGGAGGGCCAGCAGCGGCACACCGCCGTGCCCCGCCCCCGCCTCTCGATAGTGCATCTGGCCGTGCGGGAGATCGACAAAGCCCCTGCGGATCCGGTTCATCGCTGCGCTCCCCTCCGCCATGTCATTCGGTCCTGCCGCCCTCGATCACCTCGAGCAGAATCCCGTCGGGCATCCTGAGGATGCCGGTGCGCGCGCCCGCATAGAGCGCGCCCTGCCGCGCAACCGGCTCGACCAGCCAATGGCCCTCGAGCGAGGCGAAGTCGGGATGGTTGATGGTGCAGAGCGCGACGCCGGGCGGCAGCGCGCCTGCATGCTGCGGCCGGACGACGGTTCCTGGCGGATACTGGTCGAGCTCCAGAAAGGTCTCGCCCTCGTATTTGACCGTCGTCAGCGCGACCTTCTCGCCCTCGGGCAGGCCGAAGCTGAGCGAGATCATCGAATAACGGATCGAAACCGGATCGATCATGTCGAAGCCGAGTATCTCGCGAATCCAGGCCATCTACGCCTCCAGGTCCGAGCAGGCCAGCACCAGGATGAAGGGGCGATCGATCAGCGTTCGCGGCGTCGGCAGACCGCTCGCCGGATCGTCGGTCCGTATCTCGGTGAGATAGACGATCTCGCGATCGGGACCGCGCACCTGCATCGGCTTGACTGTGGGAAATCCGTCGAGCGGCTTGGGCGGGCCGATCACCTCGAATTCCGAACGCTGCATCCGCTCGTTCACGATCTCGACATCCTGGACGCAGATTTCGGTGGCTGCCCAGCCAAAGCTGCGGATCGGCTGGTACTCCGGAACGCCGTCCCCCTCGACAAAGCGCAGCAGCACCTGCGATCCCGAAGCCGGTTGCAACACGCTATAGGGCCGTCCCGCGCTGGCCGGGGCCTGCCATGCCGCCGCAAGATCGTCGGGCAGCGTGCCGCTTTCGACCACCGCATAATCGAGCCATTCGACATAGCGGCCCGTGGCGGCCTCCACATCACCGACGACCAGGGTGGCGCAGCGCAATAACGTCATGAAAACCTCGGTTCGAGCAACAATTGACCAATTTTGATATAGGCTTAATACAAAATCAAGCGCCGAGTTGGGCGTATGCGCGCTCCTGCCTCAGTCCAGATAGACCCAAGGTCGCAGCTCCCGGTCGCGGCTGCGGAACAGTTCGATCCGGTCCCGCTGGTTCAGCGTCAGTTCGATCGCATCGGCACCGGTCACCAGCATTTCGAGTGGTTCGGGCGCGAGCGAGAAATGGAATTGTCGCGCGCCCACCGTGACCGTGCCTCGCGGCAGGTCTATGGTGAAGTCCTGAACCTGCTCTGCCGCCGACATCATCTCGGACAGGTCGTCGCGGCTGAAGGGTATCGGGGCAAGGCCGTTGCGGATGCAGTTGTCGGCGAAGATCGGGCTGAACGATTCGGCCAGCACGACGCGGAAGCCATATTCCGCCAGCGCCCAGACCGCATGCTCGCGGCTCGACCCACACCCGAAATTGGCCCCTGAGATCAGGATCGCGGCCCCTGCATATTGGGGTTGGTTGAGCACGAAATCCGGATCGGGGTCGCGCCCGCCGATCTCGGTATAGCGCCGCCCTGCGAACAGCCCGTCGGCCAGCCCCGATTTGGAAACGCTCCGCATCTCGCGCGAAGGGATGATGATGTCGGTATCGATATTGTCGCCCGGCAGCGGGACCGCGCGCGACGTCAGACGAATCAGCGGTTCCATCATGCCTTCTCCAGCATGGACGGAGCGACGATGCGGCCCGCTATGGCCGATGCCGCCACGGTTTCGGGCGAGGCGAGATGGGTCCGGGTGTTCGGCCCCTGCCGGCTCTCGAAATTGCGGTTGGTCGAACTGATCACGCGTTCGTGTGCGCCAAAGCTCTCTCCCCCGGCGAAGAAGCACATCGAACAGCCGGCATTGCGCCATTCGAAACCGGCATCGCGAAAGATCCGGTCGAGTCCTTCGGCCTCGGCCTGCGCCTTGACCTGCATCGATCCGGGCACGCAGATGGCGTTGACGCCCGGCGCGACCTTGCGACCGCGCAGGATGTCGGCGGCGCGGCGGAGATCGGAAATGCGGCTGTTGGTGCACGATCCGATAAAGGCGGCGTCGATCGCCAGCCCCTCGACCTGCGCGCCGGGGCGGACATCCATGTAATCCAGTTTGCGCTTTTCGGCATGGTTGCCATCGGGAATGACCTGGCCAAGCGGCACCGCGTCCTGGGGACTGGTGCCCCAGGTGACCATGGGCCGGACGGCCGAAGCATCGAAGCACACATCCTTAGCGAAGCTCGCGCCGGGGTCGGTCGCGAGGGCGCACCAGGCGGCCACCGCCCTGTCCCAGACATCGCCCTGGGGCGCATGGGGACGGTCCTGCAGATAGGCGAAGGTCTTGTCATCGGGCGCGATCACGGCCCCTGCGGCTGCCATTTCGGTCGCCATGTTGCACAAAGTCATCCGGCCTTCCATGTCGAGCGCCTCGACCACAGGGCCGGCGAATTCGAGCATCAGGCCGGTCGCGCCGCCCGATCCCAGTTCCGCCAGCAGCGCGAGCGCCAGATCCTTAGCCGATACGCCCTCGCCCAGCGTGCCATCGATGGTGATGCGCATGTCGCCGGGCCGGTTCATGCGCAGCGACATGGTCGCCAGCGCATGTTCCGCCTCGCTCGAACCGATGCCCCAGGCGAGCGCGCCGAATGCCCCCTGAGTGCAGGTGTGGCTGTCGGGGCAGACCAGGGTCAGTCCGGGCAGCACGATCCCCTGTTCGGGGGAAATCACATGCACGATGCCCTGGCGCGGATCGTCGAGATCAAACAGCGTGATCCCGTGACGGTGCGCGCCCTCGCGCGTCGCGACGATGAAGTCGCGCCCTGTCGGCATGCGCGTGTCGTCGCTTCGCCCCTCGGTCGTGTCGACGATATGGTCCATCGTCGCGAACACCTGGCTCGGCGCGAGCACCTTGCGCCCTGCCGCTTCGAGCGACTTGAGCGCGACACCGCCGGTACGCTCGTGCAGCAGCAACCGGTCGATCGCGATGAGCTGCGCGCCGCTCGCCAGATCGGCAATATGGTGCGCGCGCCAGATTTTTTCCGCCAGGGTCAGCGGTGCATGCCCGCCGCTCATGTGGCGGCCTGCTCTGCAAGCGCGACAGCACCGTCTTCCACCATCTGATAGATCGCCGCATCGCTATAGCCGAGGCCCCTCAGCACCGCTGCACTGTCCTTGCCTATAGGGGCCAGATCCTGACGCACGCCGGGGAGCCTGCCGTCAATCTCCACCGGAACCGCCGGCAGGCGAACCGCACTGCCATCGTCGAGGATCATGTCCAGCAGGCTGCCATTGGCATTGAGATGCGCGTCGTCGAGCAGGTCTTCGGGCCGCATGATCGGCGCATAGGCCACGCGCGCGCGCTCCAGCTTTGCCAGCAGGGCTTCGCGCGACATGCCGCTTACCAGGCTGCGCAATTGCGGCATCAACTCGTCGCGGCGAAGCACGCGCTGGTTGTTGAGCGCCAGCGTCTCGTCCTCCGCCCAGGCATCGAGCCCGAACTCGCGGGTGAAGGATTGCCACTGGCTGTCGCTGACCACCCCGATGAACACCTGCTGTTCGGGCGTATCGGTGTCGAACACGTCGTAGATGGCCCAGGCCGAAATGCGCTCGGGCATCGGTCGCGCCGCCTTGCCAGTGACCGCCATCTGCGCGATGTGCTGGCCGACCAGGAACGCCGTCGTCTCGTAGAGCGACGATCGCACCGTGCCGCCCCTGCCCGTTCGGTGGCGCCGCTCGAGTGCTGCGAGGATGCCGATGACGCCGAACATGCCACCGGTGACGTCGATCACCGAAGCGCCGGCGCGCAACGGGCGACCGCTGGGACCGGTCATATAGGCGAGCCCGCCCATCATCTGCGCCACCTCGTCCAGCGCGGCGCGATGTTCATACGGCCCCTGCAGGAATCCCTTGGCGGAATAGTAGACCAGCCCCGGATTCGATTCGGCAAAGGCGTCGGGACCGAGGCCGAGCGCCTCGAGCGCCCCGGGTCGGAAATTCTCGATCAGCACATCGGCACCTTCGACCAGTGCGCAGGCGACCTGCAGCCCTGCCACCGACTTGAGATTGAGCGAGATGCTGTGCTTGTTGCGGTTGTACATAGGGAAATAGCCCGATCCCGAGCCCAGCAGCTGCCGGGTACGGTCTCCGCCTATCGGTTCAACCTTGATAACTTCGGCACCAAGATCGGCGAGTATGACACCGGTCGATGGCCCCATGACCATATGGCTGAATTCGATAACCCTGATGCCTGTGAGCGGAAGCTCGGTCTCTTCGCGATGCATGCCCCAACCTTGTATTCAGCTTGACGTATTAATTGATATAAGTACAGTACAATTCAGTTTTGACAAGGGATCGAATGTGGATATCCTGATCAGCGAGGTCGGCCCGCGCGACGGGCTGCAGAGCATCAAGTCGATCATGCCGACGGAAGCGAAAAAGGCCTGGATCGATGCCGAGGCCGCCGCCGGCGTGCGCGAGATCGAGGTGGGCAGCTTTGTCCCTGCCAAGCTTCTGCCGCAGCTCGCGGATACTGCCGAGATTGTCGCGCATGCCAGGAAGATTCCGGGACTTGTAGTCGCGGTGCTGGTGCCCAATGCCAGGGGAGCAGCCGCCGCGATCGAGGCTGGCGCGCACAAGATCACGCTGCCGCTTTCGGTCAGCGAAACCCATTCGCAGGCCAATCTGCGCCGCAGCCACGCGCAGGCGATCGATGAAGCCAGGGCCATTGCGGCGATGATCGCCGAGCAGCCCCAGGAACGACGCCCGCATTTCGAGGGGTCACTGTCCACCGTGTTCGGCTGCACGCTCGAAGGCGCAATTGCCGACAGCCAGATCGAGCGGCTCGCTGCTTCGCTGATGGAGGCAGGGTGTGATGAGGTCGGCCTGTCCGATACGACGGGCTATGCCGATCCTGCCGCAGTCAAGCGCATGATCGCGCTCGTCCGCAATATCGTCGGCGATGCGGCGCTGACCGGCATCCATCTGCACAACACCCGCGGACTGGGCCTGGCCAATGCGCTCGCCGCGCTCGACAGCGGGCTGACCACGCTGGACGCCTCGCTTGGCGGGCTGGGCGGATGTCCGTTTGCGCCGGGCGCGTCGGGCAATATCGTGACCGAGGACCTCGCCTTCATGCTCGAAGCGATGGGCTGTCGCACCGGCGTGGATCTGGAGCGACTGATGCAGGTGCGCGATATCCTCGCCGAAAGCCTGCCGGGCGAACCGCTGTACGGCTTCACGCCCGATGCCGGGCTCCCGCTGGGATGGCGTCAGGCGAAGGGAGACTGACGCATGGGACGCACGCTGTACGAAAAGCTCTGGGACGCGCATGTCGTGGCGGAAGATGGTGACAACACGCTGATCTATATCGACCGCCACCTGCTGCACGAGGTCAGCACGCCGCAATCCTTCGAGATCCTGCGCCAGGGGGGCCATGGCGTTCGCCGCCCCGAACGGCAGCTTGCGGTGGCCGACCATTCGGTGCCCACCCAGGACCGGGCACAAGGCATCGCCGATCCGCAGGCGCGCGATCAGATCGCACTGCTCGAGCGCAATTGCGCGGAGTTCGGGATCGAGTATCTCGCGCTCGACAGCGCCGATCAGGGCATCGTCCACGTCGTCGGCCCCGAACAGGGCTTCACCCTGCCCGGCCTCACGATCGTCTGCGGCGACAGCCATACCTCGACGCATGGCGCATTCGGTGCGCTCGCCTTCGGCATCGGTGCCAGCGAATGCGGTACCGTAATGGCGACGCAATGCCTTTCGCAAAGCAAGGCCAAGACCATGCGCGTCACTTTCGAGGGGCGGCTGGCCGCAGGTGTGTCGGCCAAGGACATGGCCCTTGCCTTCATCAACGCGGTCGGCGCGGCGGGAGCGGTGGGCCATGCCGTCGAATTTGCAGGGGAAGCCGTCTCGGCGCTGTCGATGGAAGGCCGGATGACGCTGTGCAACATGGTGATCGAGGCAGGATCGCGCACCGGTCTGATCGCCCCGGACGCAACGACCTTCGCCTATGTCGAGGGACGCGAACGGGCGCCGCAAGGGGCGGACTTCGGCAAAGCCTGTGCCTATTGGCGGACGCTGGCGAGCGACGCGGATGCAGTGTTCGATCGCGAGATCGTGATCGATGCCTCGGCCATCGCGCCGTTCATCACCTATGGCACCCGACCGGACCAGAGCGTGCCGGTCGACGGGCGCATTCCCGCAAGCGGAGAGGCTGACGACAAGGCACTTCGCTATATGGGCGTGTCGGCCGAACAGCCGATGGATGCGCTCGCCATCGACCATGTGTTCATAGGCAGCTGTACGAACGGCCGGATCGAGGACCTGCGCGCTGCGGCCTCGATTGCCCATGGCCGCAAGGTGGCAGAAGGCGTTCGCGCGCTGGTCGTGCCGGGATCCGGCCGGGTCAAGCAGCAGGCCGAAGCCGAGGGGCTCGACAGGATATTCGTCGATGCCGGATTTGAGTGGCGCGAGCCCGGCTGCTCGCTCTGCGTCGCCATGAACAACGACCGCCTCCCCGCAGGAGCGCGTTGCGCCTCGACCTCGAACCGCAATTTCGAAGGGCGTCAGGGCGCGGGGGCACGCACCCATCTGATGAGCCCGGCCATGGCCGCTGCCGCCGCCATCACCGGCAGGATCACCGATATCCGGAGCATGGCCCGATGAGCACCCCCTTCCCCCTGACCGGCCCTGTTGGCGTCCTGCTGGAACAGGATGTCGATACGGATATCATCTATCCCGCCCGTTTCCTGCTGCTCACCGACAAGCACGGCCTTGGCCAATATGCGTTCAGCGACCGGCGCAACGATGGTGACTTTCCGCTGCCGCTCGACGCTTCCCGGCCCATTCTGGTGGCGGGCGCGAATTTCGGATGCGGCAGCAGCCGCGAACATGCGGTCTGGGCGCTGCACGATTTCGGCATCCGCGCGATCATCGCCCCAAGCTTTGGCGAAATCTTCTACACCAATTGCACCCGCAACGGCATCGTGCCGATATGTCTGCCGCAGGATGTCGTCGCAGCACTGGCGGCGCGCGACGGCGAGACGCTGACGGTCGATCTGGAGGCGTGCAGGGTCACGGGCGAAGGCCTCGATCCGATCGAGTTCGACATTTCCGCAGGCCATCGCGAAGCGCTGCTCAACGGCTGGGACGAGACCGACCGGATTGTCGCGCTCTATGGCGAGCAGATCGATGCCTATGAACGGCGGCAGCAGGCCGGCGGTCTCTGGCTCTGACGGTTCCCGATAGCCCGGGACGCCGCCACCCCCTTCAGCCAGGGTTTCGCAGCGTGGTACGCAGCGCATCGACAAAGCTGTTCTCCAGCGCCGTCAGCCGCATGTCCTGCCGCCGGAACAGCCCTGCGGGCCGCTCGTAGCGGATCTGAGGAAAATCGACGAACACGAGCCTTTGCGCGGCAACATCCCCGGCAAAGGGCGTATGGTTGCCCAGCACCACGTAATCGCCCGCGAGCAGGCTCGCCCGCATCAACTGCACCGATGACGTCTGCAATGCAATCGGCGGAACAGGCAGATTCCGGCGACGGAACATCTGCGACCAGCCTTCGACCAGGGTGGGATGATCGGGCACGATCCAGCGCGCGTCGACGAAGGGCGCCAGGTCGGTATGGCCCTCGCGCGCCAGCGGATGCGATGCCCGCATGACGATGCTCGCCTTTTCCATCAGCAGCTGCTCGAAGCGCAGGTCGCCAAGTTCGGCGGTCGGTGGACGCGCGGCGAGGACGAAGCGCAGATCGCCCTGGCGCAGGAGCGGCAGCAGATCGTCGAGACTGCCTTCGCGCACCCGGAACTGCACGATCTCGGCCTGCCTGTCCTGCACGCGCTGCAGCGCCTGGGGCAGGGCGCGCATGGCAAAGGCCGGTTCGGCACCGATCTCGATGACCTGTCGGCTCCTTTCGCGCAACCGCTGCATCGCTGCGATCGTCCGGTCGCGCTCGCGCAGGATCAGCCGCGCATGCGGCAGCAATTCCCCGCCCGTCGGGGTCAGCGCAATGCCGCCGGGTCCACGCTCGAACAGAGCAAGCCCGATCGCCTCCTCAAGCTGCTGGACGCTGCGCGTGAGCGATGGTTGCGACACCGCCAGAGCCTCGGCCGCCTTGTTGAAACTGCCCAGTTCCACGACCGCCACGAAGCGGCGCAACTGCCGGATGTCCATTCCGTCTCCCCGAACGATGCCGCAGTGTTATTCACAAAATGCATAACATCCAACAATTTTCGAATGGCAATTCCGAGGTTCTGACGGGAAGGTGATGACTGTTGGAGCAACAAGGGAGCAACCGCATGACCACCCAGATCGCTGGCGACTTCGAGATCGTTGGTATCGTCAATCACCGGCCCGGCGGCGTGGGCGATCCCCCCGCCAAGGCTGATTTCGACCCCGAATTCATCACCCAGGTCGGCAAGGTGCAGGACGATGCCGGCTATGACCGGGTGCTGATCGCCAATGCGGCCACCATGCCCGAGAGCTTCGCCATCGCCGCCTATCTGGCCCCGCAGACGACACGGCTGGGCTTCATGATGGCGCACCGCCCCGGCCCGGTGCAGCCGACCTATGCCGCGCGGCACCTCGCCACGCTCGACCGGCTGAGCAACGGCCGCGCCGCAGTCCATGTCATCGCCGGAGCCGATGACCGCGAGGTGCAGGCCGATGGCGGGTTCAACACCAAGGAAGAGCGCTATCATCTCGCGGCAGAATATGTCGAGGTGATGCGCAAGATGTGGTCGAGCGCCGAACCGTTCGACTGGGACGGCGAGTTCTTCAAGTACCGCAATGCCATGGCGCAGGTCCGTCCGACGGGCGGGGCGATGCCGGTCTATTGGGGCGGCACGTCCGACCTGGCGCTGGACCTGTGCGGCAAGGTGGCCGATGTCTATGCGCTGGGCGGCGACAGCTTTGCCGGGGCAGGCGAGCTTGCCGGCAAGGCGCTGGCAGCTGCGAAGCGGCACGGTCGCGACGTCAAGGTGCTGATGACGATGGTCGTCATTTGCGCGGAAACCGAAGACGCGGCCTGGGACCGGGCGCAGCGCATCTACGACCGGGTAATCGAACAGGCGGGACCGGGCGGACCTGCCGGAATCCTGCATGCGCATGAAAAGCAGGGCGACAAGGCTGCGGCCGGAGCGTTCCAGCGGATGCTGGATCAGAGCAAGGAGGGCGATCGGCTCGATCGCTGCCTGTGGACCGGGCTCAACAAGGCCTATGGCGGCAGGGGCAACAATTCGGTGCTGGTGGGCACGCCCGAAACCATCGCCGACAGCCTGATGGAATATCGCCGCTTGGGCATTACCCGCCTGCTACTGCGTGGCCCGGACCAGATCAACGACGCACCGGTCATCGGGCGCGAACTTGTGCCCGAACTCAAGCGCATGATCGTGGCGGAAGAAGCCGCCGCGACCGTTCCTGCAGAAGCGGGGGCATGATAGCGAGGGCGGGCGTCTCCAGCGAGCCGCCCGCCCGGTGCAAGCCAGTGTTCGATCGCGACTGATGTCGCGCGCGGCTCAACCTGCCAGGAGTTCCGTCACCACCCGTTCGGACGAGGCCAGCGCGCCTTCGACCCCGCGTGCATTATATTCGGTATGCTCGCCGCAGAAATGGATGGGACCTGCCGGCTGGGGAATGACCGCAGGCAGCGTGGTGGCCTGGCCCGGACCGAAATACGCCCAGGCACCGCCCGAAAATTCCTCTTCAGTCCAGCTGTGGAAGTGCCGCGCCTCGAGCTTGCCCTTGGCCGCCGGTCGCAGGCTTTCCATCTGCGCCACCACCCGGGCGAGGCTTTCCTTCGCCCCCAGGCGATCCCATTCGAGCGCCTTGTTGCCGCGCGCCTGCACCATCAGCCCGGTCACCTCGCCCTCGGTCTTCCCGAATAGCTGCGGAATGACATTGCAGGCAAAACCATCGCTCCACATGCCCAGCGGCAGGCCATCCTCTTCCCAGAATGGAGCCTTGGGCGTGAGCATGGCGATCGAGATCGGCTGATAGCGGACTTCCGCGACCGCCTTGGCCTGCAGCTCGGGCAGGCCGGGCTCGATGCGCACATTGCGCAGTGCGGCAAGCGGCAGCGAGCAGACGATCTTGTCCGCCCGGAACTGGGTGCCATCACGGCAGGTGACGGTCGCGCCCTTCGCATCGCTTTCGATCCGCTGCACCGGCTTGCCGAGTACCAGATCGCCCTTGAAGCGGCTGGCCATCGCTTCGGGCAGCTTGCTGTTGCCGCCCTTGACCGCGAAGGACTCCTTGCCCGCCGCGACCTGCCCCTGAACGAAGCCGGCGTTGAACACCATCATCAGCGTGGAGACGTCGCGCGAATCCCGACCATGATAGGGGTTGAGATCATAGGCGAGCCGGATCGCCTCCTCGCTCAGGCCCTGTGCGGCGAGAAACTTTCCAAAGGCCATGTCCGCAGCGGCGCTCTCGGGCGACGGCCACTGCGTCCAGTCGGTAATGGGGAAGTTCTTCGCCAGCACCATGCCTGCCAGCTCAAACGGCATGACCGCCTTCATCGCGGCCGGAAACGGATTGGCTGGATCGGCCGCCCATTGCTCGCGGGTCAGGTACCGGTCGCCGATGAACAGCCCGGGTGCCCCGATTCCGGCATAGCGAGCGCCCACCTCGACCATATCGACACCGGCCTTGCGGGCAACGTCCAGCCCGCGCCCATAGCCTGCACCCATCGAGTTGAAGCCCATTTCCGGATGACCGGGCAGATCGGTGAGCGACAGGATGCGCCCGCCGACCCTCTCGCGGGCCTCGATCACGGCCACCTTGAGCCCGGCCTCTTCGAGCAGCAGCGCGGTGTTGAGCCCCGAAATGCCAGCACCGAGCACCAGCACGTCATATTTCTTCGCCGGTGCGCGCGAACAGCCGACCGCCATCATGACCCCGAGCCCGGCAGCCCCCTGGGCCAGCCCGCGCACAAACCCGCGACGATCGATCTGTTTCATCTTTCCTACCATCCTGTCCGGCCAAGACCTGTCGAAGCCATGAGCGATCCCATGTCTGCGGCAAAATGCCAACCCGCTCGCCCCCATGTTCGCCAGACGGATAGCATTGTGCCGAGCTCCGCTTGATTCCAAGGCGGCGCGCTATCTATGCGGGACCCTTGGCAAGCCGAGCGAACAGACATGGCGATCTCGATCAAATTCCGGAAGAGCCGCGTGCTGGCAGGCGCCACGATGGTATTACTAGCGAGCCTTCCCGCCAGCGGACCGGCCGCGGCACAATCCGCACAGCAAGCCTGGCCAAGCGCCGCGCAAAGGCAGCTCGTTCAGGACCGGATCGCGCGCTTCCCGGGCGAAACGCAGGTGCGCGATATCGACTGGTACCAGCCGCAGGAACGGGTCGCGGGACATCCGTCCAAGCCCTTCGAGCCGGTGGCGCAGCCCAGCATCGGCAAACAGGCGCTTGCGAGCGCGCAGAAACTTGTCGAGGCGAAGGACAGCTATGCCTTTCTGATATGGCGCGACGGCAGGCTGGAGCATGAATATTATGCCCCCGGCTTTGACAGGGCTTCGCGCTACTCGACCGCGAGCATGGCCAAGACCGTGGTCGCGCTGGCCATGGGCGCTGCCGTGGATCAGGGGTATATTGCCAGCGTCGACGATCCGATCGAACGCTATATCCCCAGCATGGCGGGCACCCGCCGCGGCGCGCTGCCGATCAGGGCCTATCTCGAGATGGCGAGCGGAATCGAGACGCCGTCCGCCGACTCCCCAGCGCGCGACGCGTATCTGCAATATGCCCTGGGCGACAATATCGGCGAAGCTGCGGCACGCTGGCCGGAAACCTGCGTCGCACAGCGCGAATTCTGCTATGCCAATGCCAATACCGCGATGCTCGGCTGGGCGATCGAGGGCGCGACCGGCATGCGCTATGCCGAGTGGCTTTCGCAATCGATCTGGACCAAGCTGGGGGCGGCCGACGCCCAGCTGTGGCTCGACAGGGACAACGGGTCGCCGCGCTTTTCGTGCTGCCTGCATGCCAGCGCGCAGGACTGGCTTCGTATCGGATTGTTGCTGCTGAACAAGGGGAAGGTCGAGGACCGGCCGATCGTGTCGGCGACCTGGGTCGAACGGATGCTCGCGCCTTCGCCGGCCAATGCCAATTATGGCTGGCAGGTCTGGCGCGGCAGCCCGCATGCTCCGGCGCGGCGCTATGGAAAGTCGATCAGCGCCGTCGTCCCGGCAGCACAGCCCTTCGCACGCGACGATGTCTATTATCTTGACGGGTCGGCAGGACAACGCGTCTATGTCGTTCCATCGGAGCGGCTGGTCATCGTCCGCATCGGTGCGCCACGCATCGACTGGGACGATTCCGAACTGCCCAATCTGGTAATGGCCGGGCTCCAGTAATCCGTCGGGTGCGCGCGCTGCCGGGCGGTGCCTACTGCGCCCTGCCCTCGGTTTGCGCCGCAGCGATATAGTCGATCACGGCCTCGCGCTGCGCTGCATCGGGGATGCCGGCAAAGGCCATCTTGGTGCCCGGAACGGCCTTCATGGGATTCTCGATGAAGCGGTCCAGTTCCTCACGGGTCCAGGTCAGGCCCGATGCCTTCATCGGCTCACTATAGGCAAAGCCTTCGACCGACCCGGCCTTGCGACCGATGACGCCCGCCAGATTGGGCCCCACCTTGTTGCCTGCATCGGACTCCAGCGCATGGCAGGCCGAACAGCGCAGGAACAGGATCTTGCCATTGCCAGCTGCTTTTTCCGCAAGCGTTGCCGGCCCGGCCGCAGCCGCATTGTCCTCGACCGGCTGTTCGGCCGCGGGCTGATCCGCCGAACATCCCGCCAGGCCCGCGCCGATCAGCGCCGACGCCATCATCCAATGAACAGCTTTCATCATGTCTGGCTCCCATGCGGAATAGTGAAATGAAGGGCACCTAGCCTTGCCTTGAGCCCTGCTTGATGCTGCGCCAACGCCTTCTCCGCCAGTCGGACAGCGGATCGGGCGGGATTGGAAGCGTGCCGATACAGCATCGTCCGCCGTGCGCAAACTTTCGCGGCGCTCACGGCCTGCACTCTCCGCTCTGCGGTCAGGCTGCATCCCCGCATGGAAACGCCGGTCGCTTGCTGGAGGTGTGTCGGCCCAGCCGGAAAGGACGCCGATGACCGCCACCGCCCCCAGTGCCGCGCGACCCTATGTCGCCGCGATGTGCCGCCCCCGCACGAGCAACGCCTTTGGCGCTGACGGGCGGATCAACCGCGACCAGCTCGACCGCAATATCGACGAATTCTGCCGCTGCATCCGCGCCGCTGCCGACGATCATGGCGCGCGGCTCATCCTGTTTCCCGAATTCGCGCTCACCGGCTATTCGCCCGGTGACTATCGATCCTGGGTGGAGGCCGGGCTTTCCCTTCCCGGCCCCGTTACCGACCGGATCGGCGCGGCGGCCCGCGCTGCCAATGCCTATGCCGTGATTCAGGCTCCCGAGACGCATCCCGCCCTTCCCGACCGCTATTTCCTGTCCGCCGCGATCATCACGCCCTCGGGCGATGTCGGCATGGTGCATCGCAAGAACTACAGCCTGTCGCTGCGCACCAGCCCCGTCGATATCCACGACCGTTTCGTCGACGCCTTCGGCACCGATGCGCTGCTGCCCGTGCTCGATACGCCGATCGGTACCATGGGGATCGCGATTGCCGCCGAAGTGCATCATCCCGAGGCGGTTCGAGGCCTGGCATTCAAGGGGGCCGAGATCATCCTCAACCCGATCGCCAATGCGCAAGGCGTGGACTATCTGCAGCGCCCGGGCGCAAAGGTCGTTCGGCAGGTGCGCGCCTTCGAGAATGTCGCCTATCTGGCGATGACCAATATCGACACCGGCGAGGTGCCTGCCGCCGTCTATGATTATACCGGCGCTTCGATCGGTCGCGACCTTGGCGACGGATTGTTCACGCTCGCCACGATCGATATCGGTGCCTTGCGCGCATACCGGGCGACGGCGGGGCACAATCTGCTGGCGCAGGTCCAGCCCGAGCTGGTCGAGGATGCGGCATCGATCGGCTTGTGGCCGCGCAACGCCTTTGCCGACGCAGCCGCCAAGGGGTTCGACGAGCTGGTCGCAGTCGAAAGCCGGGTGTGGCAACGCCTGTGTTCCGATGGACGCGGCAAGCTCCCCTGAGCAAGGCTGGCCCGGGACGGAGTGCAAGCGGCGCGATCAGGGCTGGAGCTGGGGCTTGCGATCCCCGACAAGGAGCACGAGTGCAGCCAGCACCGATCCCAGGCTCATCAGCAGCGCGACCATCGGCAATCCATCGCCCGCCGCGAACAGCACGCCGGCCAGGGCCGGTGCCAGCGCGGAACCACCCCGCCCGACCCCTATGACAAAGCCGGTGGCCGATGCGCGCAAGGCCACGGGGAAGCGGGTCGCGACCAGCGCATACAGGCCGACGACCCCGGCATTGGTGACGAAACCGGCAACAGCCGCGACCATCGACAGGCGCGCAAGATCGGGCTGGCCCATGCCGAACACCACCACCAGCACGCATGATATCGCCATCGCGGCGATGGTCAGCCCGCGCACCGGAAACCGCAGCGTCATCAGGCCGAGCGCCAGCGACCCCAGTGCGCCGCCGACACTCGCCCAGACCAGCACGCCGCCTGCCTGAGCCGGGGCATAGCCCATGTCGGCAACGATCTTGGGAATCCATTTCAGCACGAAGTAGAAGGTCATGATATGGCCGAGATAGGCGAGCGTCATCGCAGCGGTCACCGTCAGCCATTCGGGCGCGAACAGCCGCGAGACCGGCACCCGGCCCGCCGGACCGCTGCGCGGGGGCAGCGCGCTTATGGTCCGGTGCCCCATGGCCTCGAGCGTACGATTGATCCGATCGAGCGCGCCACCGGGCTGGTGGCTGGAAAGAAACGCGATCGATTCGGGCACCCTCCACCAGGTCACCGCGATCATCGCCGCAGACCAGGCCGCGCCGAACAGGAATACCGAGCGCCAGTCGAAATGCTGCAGCAGCTGGGTCGCTGCCAGCCCGCCAAGCACGGTGCCGACCGGATAGCCGCCCGCCATCATGTCCACCGCCAGCGGGCGCTAGCGCGCCTTGGCCGTTTCTGCAGCCGCTGCATTGATCGCCGCGAGCATGCCGCCGATGCCGAGCCCGGTGAGAACGCGCCATGCCGACAGCGCCGTCACGCCGCTTGCGCTCGCCGCACCGAGCATGCCGATCGTCATCAGCGCCAGGCACAGCAGGATCGTGTTGCGGCGGCCTGCCGTATCGGCCAGCCGCCCCAGGGTCAGCGACCCAAGCGCCATGCCGACCAGTTCCATCGACAGCACCAGGCCGAGCACCCCGCGATCGATGCCCCAGGCGGCGGAGATGCCCGGCGAGGCGAAGCTGATCGACATGACATCAAAGCCGTCAAGCGCATTGAGCGCGACCATGGTGGCAACGACCGACCATTGAAAGCCCGACATCGGGCCGGAATCGACAATGGCTGCCGGATCCTCGGCCGGGGCCGCATGCTGGTCCATGAAACTTCCTCTCCGTGCCGCCCGATCGTCTTTCTTCCCCCGGTCGGGGGACGCGGATCAGTGCGTGTAGATCAACGCGTCCAGCGCTACCACGCCCTTGCCTTCGGCAAGCACGATCACCGGGTTCAGATCGACCTCGGCAATGGCGGGCGTTCCGGCCATCACGTCCATCATCTGCACCGCCAGGCGCGCCACCGCCGCGACATCGCAGGGTGCAGCCCCGCGATATCCGTGCAGCAGGGGCGCGCTCTTGAGCTTCGCCAGTTCGGTGATAATCGCCGCTTCGGTCATGTCCGGGGTCAGCAGGCGCACATCGTGCAGGAGTTCCGCGGTCACCCCGCCAAAGCCGACCAGCACCACCGGTCCCCATTGCGCATCGCGCTTCGCACCGACGATCAGCTCGACCCCGCGCCTGCCCATGGCCTCGACCAGCACGCCGTCCAGCTGCAGACCCGCATCATAGGCCGCGACATTGGCGTAGAGCCGATTCCAGGCTTCCAGCAGCGCGGCCTCGTCGGCCAGGTTGAGCAGGACGCCGCCTGCATCGCTCTTGTGACCAAGGGCTGCGGCCTGCGCCTTGATCGCGACCGGATAGCCGATGCGGCGCGCGATGGCCGCAGCCTCTTGGGGGGTCGATGCAAGATCGCCGGGAGGGAAGGCAAAGCCTGTGGGCGCCAGCAGAGCCTTGGCCCTGAATTCCGGGATCACGCCCGCGCCGTGCGGCAGATCAAGCACAACCGGGCTGGCGGCGCGCGCGGTCAGATCGCGCCCGTCCAGCGCCATCAGCCGGGCAATGGCGCGAAAGGCGCGCTCGGTGCTGGGAAAGACCGGTACGCCCGCCGCGCGCAGCCGGGCGAGATCGTCGGGTGAAGGGACCGTGCCTTCATCGAGACTCGCGTAGATCACCGGCTTGGCCCGCGCCCCGCCCTCGACCGCGCTCAGCAGCGGCGGCAGCTTGATCGCCATGGTGGTCGCGTCGGTCTGGATGATACCGGTGACGATGCAGCCAAAACGGTCATCCGCCTGCAGCGCCTCGACCAGACGGCGGTAGATCGCCGGTTCGACCAGGCCCTGCGCGGTGATGTCGAGCGGATTGCTGACCGCGACGAAACCGGGCATCGCCGCGCGCACCGCCGGGGCGTTGGCATCATCGAGCATGGGCAAGGGGATGGCCAGCTCCTCGCACAGGTCGAGCGTCAGCGCCTTGAACGCACCCGATTCGCCCAGAACGGCCAGCCCCCCGGATGGCAGCGACGGACAGCGCGAGGCGATCTCCGCGATATCGCCCAGTTCCTCCAGCGTTTCTGCGAACACCACGCCCGCGCGCTCCACCATGGCGCGCATCAGCGCATAATCGCCCGCCATCGCGCCGGTATGCGTGGCGGCGCTTTCCCGCGCGGCGCTCGATTTGCCCGGATGCAGCAGAACGATCAGCTTCCCCGCCGCGCGCGCCGCCCTGGCCGCGTCCAGAAAGCGCTGCGGCTGGCGGAACTGCTCGACGATCATCGCGATCACCCGCGTATCCGGGTCGGTGACGAGATGCTCGACATAATCTTCCACCCCCGACACCGCCTCGTTGCCGGTCGAGATCGACAGCCGCACGTTCATTTCGCGCGACAGGAAGGTCGTGGCGAGCACCGCCGCCATCGCGCCCGATTGCGACACGATGCCGATACCGGCACCTGCGCCGGGCTGCGGCACCAGCGTTTCGACAAAGGTCAGCGGGATGCGATCAGCATAGTTGACCAGGCCCAGGCAATTCGGCCCTTCGATGACCATGCCGGCTTCGGCTGCGATCCGCGCCAGTTCGCGCTGGTCGGCCAGGCCCTGCTCGCCGCCTTCGGCAAAACCGGCGGAAAAGATGATGGCCGCGCCGCATTGCCGCGCGCCCAGCGCCCGCATCGCATCGAGCACCCCGGCACGCGGGATCGCCAGCACTGCCACATCGACATCGAGCGGCAGGTCGTCGATCGAGGCCAGGCAGGGCCTCCCGCCGATCTCTGCCCGTTTGGGATTGATAAGATGGATGTCGCCCGAAAATCCGTTGCGCTCAAGATTGGAAACGACCGTCGCACCCAGCGCGCCCGGCTTGTCCGAGGCCCCGACGACCACGACCGAACGGGGGGACAGGAGACGGCGGATGTCGGCCTGGGGGCCTGCACCGGTTTCGCGGTCCGAGCCCGCAAAACGATGGATTTCAGCATTATCGGCGAACAGCTGGTCGGGATCGTGCATCCGGTCATCCTCTGCATTAATTGATATGTTGCATATCAATATTGGCGGGGCGGAGCAATGCGGGTAAAGCCGGGCATGGCCAAAAAAGATTCCACCCCGGCGCTGCCCGATCCGCTCGACGCGCTGCTCGGCTATCAGCTGCGCCGTGCGTCGTCGGTGATGATGGCCGATCTTGCTGCTTCGCTGCGCGAAACCGGGCTCCGTCCGGTCGAGGCGTCGATCCTGCTGGTGATCGAATCGTCGCCCGGCTGCACGCAAAGCGATGTCGGGCGGCTGCTGGCGATCAAGCGCGCCAACATGGTTCCGCTGATTGCCGGGCTGTTCAAGCGCGACCTGGTCTATCGCGCGCCGGTCGACGGCCGATCGCAGGCGCTGTTCCTCTCGCCTGCAGGAGAAGAACTGGCCCGGGACGCGCACCAGGCGATCGACCGGCATGAAATCCGGTTCAAGGCGCTGTTCGATGAGCCGGCATTCCAAGAACTGCTGTCGGCGCTGAAGCAGGTGCGCGAACTCGGCTAGCGGCACGTACGGCGCGCAGAACCGGAAAAGGTCAACGCGCCGGTTGCCCGACGCGCTGACCTTTCGGATGCGACCCTTTAGGGCTGTGCTTATTCGTCGATATTGCGGCGGAAGGTTTCGGGCAGGAAGATCAGGCCGATCACGACCGTCGCCGCTGCCACCACCACCGGATACCACAGGCCGTAATAGATATTGCCGGTGGCCGCGACCATCGCGAAGGCCGTGGTGGGCAGGAAGCCGCCGAACCAGCCGTTGCCGATATGATAGGGCAGCGACATCGAGGTGTAGCGGATGCGGCTGGGGAACAGCTCGACCAGCATCGCGGCAATGGGGCCGTAGACCATGGTCACCAGCATCGCCAGCGCCCAGAGGATCGCGACCACGGCGACCTTGTTGATCTTGGCCGTATCCGCCTTTTCGGGATAGCCCGCCGCGATCAGTCCTGCCTTCAGCTCGTCCTGGAAGCTCTTGATCGCCGCCTTCTTGTCGTCGCCCGACAGCTTGCCGGCCTCGGGCGCGGTAAAGGTCTTGTCGCCGATCCTGACCATCGCCACCGTTCCGGCCGCTGCCTCGGCATTGGCATAGCTGATGCCCGCCTTGGCCAGATAGGTCTTGGCGATGTCGCAGCTCGTCGTGTCGAAGCTGTTCTTGCCGACCGGATCGAACTGGAACGAGCATTCGTCCTGGTGCGCGCTGATCGTGACCGGGGCCGAAGCCTGGGCCGCAGCAAGCGCGGGGTTGGCCGCCTGGGTCAGCGCGCCGAACAGCGGGAAGTAGAGCATCGCCGCCAGCGCGCAGCCGCCCAGGATGATCGGCTTGCGGCCGATCTTGTCCGACAGCCAGCCGAAGAAGACGAAGAACGGCGTGGCCAGCGCGAGCGCGATCGCGATCAGGATATTGGCGGTCGCCCCATCGACCCGCAGGGTCTTTTCGAGGAAGAACAGCGCATAGAACTGGCCAGCGTACCAGACCACCGCCTGGCCCGCGACCGCGCCGAGCAGCGCCACCAGCACCCAGCGCAGATTGCCCCATTGGCCGAACGCCTCGGTGAGCGGCGCCTTGGAGGTGGTACCCTCTTCCTTCATCTTCTGGAAGACCGGGCTTTCGTTGAGCTGCAGCCGGATCCACATCGACACCGCGAGCAGCACGATCGAGATCAGGAACGGCAGACGCCAGCCCCAGGCGGCGAAGGCCTCTTCGCCCAGCGCGAAGCGGAAGCCGATGACCACCAGCAGCGCCGCGAACAGCCCGAAGGTCGCCGTGGTCTGGATCCAGCTGGTATAGAGCCCGCGCTTTCCTTCGGGCGCGTGTTCGGCGACATAGGTGGCCGCACCGCCATATTCGCCGCCCAGCGCGAGGCCTTGCGCCAGGCGCATCAGGATGAGGATGATCGGCGCTGCGACGCCGATCGAGGCATAGCTGGGCAGCAGCCCGACCGCGAAGGTCGAAAGCCCCATGATGCCCATGGTGACGAGAAAGGTGTTCTTGCGCCCGACCAGATCGCCGATCCGCCCGAAGACGAGCGCGCCGAAGGGTCGCACCGCAAAGCCGGCGGCAAAGGCGGCAAGCGCGAAGATGAAGCCGGTGGTCTCGTTCACCCCCGAGAAGAACTGGGCGGATATGTATGTCGCCAGCAGGCCGTACAGGTAGAAATCATACCATTCAAACACCGTGCCCAGCGAGGAAGCGGCGATGACCATCTTCTCCCCCTGGGTCGCCTGATGATGCTTGGGTAAAGCATCCTCGTACACCGTAGCCATTGTACCCACTCCTCTGCTTGTATCGTTAGAAGACGTATTTCGCCGCCATTTCCAGGCGGTCCATCTGTCCCTTCAGACCATTGGCCACTTCCCGCTCGGCGTGACGCACTTCGATGCCGATGTCGAGATTCCTGACCGGGGACCAGAAGAGATTGGCAGCCGCGCTATAGGCAGCGACATTGGCGAGGCCCGGCACGATGACGCCGCCGGGATAATCGGCATGGCTGTAGCCGACCGCGAAGGTCGAGCGCAGATTGCCGGTCCAGCCGAGCTTCAATGAACCGAAAGCCGCGAAATTCTCGACCTTGAGCAGCCGGTTGCCCAGCGCGATGCGATCGTACAGCGCATCGGGCGCATAGCCGAGGCCGAGATAGCGGCCGATGCCGTCGCCATAGGTGGCGCTGAAGCGGATATCGTGGCGCTTGTCCGGCCCGAAGGCGAGCTTGCCGCCCGCCGAAATGCCCCAGCCGAGCGCGTCGTCGTCATTGCCGCCATCGTGCACCGAAAGCTGGCGCACCAGGCCTGCCAGATGCAGGTCCAGGTCGGGGCGCTTGTAGACCAGCTTGGCGACGAGATCGGGCACGCGGTCCTGGTCGTTGTCGGCGAGCGCCGCGTTGGTGGTATTGACCGTCTCGGTCTGCGGGTTCTCGAGCGCGAGATGCAGTTCGAGCCCTTTGGCCAGCGGCTGGCGATATTGCACGATCATCTGACGGACGAACACCGTGCCCTCCAGCGGTCCGACGAAATCGGTGCTTTCGGGGAGCAGCGCCGGGTTCTGGAAGGTCGACCATTCCTGGCCGATCAGGAACTTGTCATAGGTCAGGAAGGCGCGGCGCAGCGTCGGCGTATAGGCATTGGTCGCGCGCTGCGCGCCCGGCGGTGCGGTCGCCAGCGCAAAGTCGAATTCGATATGGCTTTTCAGCTCCTTGCCGCCCAGCGGGGTCGAACTGGTGAAGAACAGCCGCGTCTGGCGCGCATTTGCCATGAAATCGCGCGTCGATGTGCCGCCAACGGGGATCTGCTGCGGCAGGTAGAATTCCTTGCCCAGCGATCCGCCCGCCAGCATCCCGTCGTCATAGCGCGTCGCGCTCGCCACCGCCTTGACGAAGCCGCCCAGCTTGAAGGTGGTGCTGCCGACGCGGAAACCCTCGGCCGGCGCAGTCGGCTTGGCCTCGAGCGCGGCGACGCGGGTGACCGCTTCCTCGCTGCGCGTCGTCGCCTGGGTGGCAGCGGCGGCCATCTCCGCCTGGGCACTGCGCGCCGCGCTCAGGTCCGCGCGCAGCGCCTGCATTTCGGCCTCGAGCCTGGCCAGCCGTTCTTCCAGCGCCGCCTCGCGCGCGGTCTGGGCCATGGCCGTACCGGGCGCTGTCAGCGCGCTCGCGGCCAGCAAGACCGCCCCCATATATCGATAGCCCCTCGGCATCGCTCTCTCCTCAACCTGCGCCGGGTGCTCCCGGTCGCAGCCTCAGTCTTTGCCGATTGGCCTTCGCCTTCCAGAGCGACCATGGTCTTAGATTTACGACCTTCGTCTAATGGTCCGCGCCGCGCCTCGGCGCTTATCATGCGCCCAGCCCTGCGCCCTCAGACGCAGCTCAATGAGGAGAGTGACCATGGCCGACGCCGTCTATCCCGTGCCCGCCGACTGGGCCGAAAATGCGCTGATCACCGCGCCGGTATATGAAGAGCGCTATCGTATGTCGATCGAGCAGCCCGAGGCCTTCTGGCGCGAGGAAGCGCAGCGGATCGACTGGATCAGGCCGTTCACCAAGGTCAGCGAATCGAGCTTTCACGAGGCCGATTTCGGTATCAGCTGGTTCGCCGACGGCACGCTCAACCTCGCCGCCAACTGTCTCGACCGGCACTTGGCCGAACGCGGCGATCAGGTCGCGCTCCTGTGGGAACCCGATAGCCCCGACGCGCCATCGCGAGCGATCACCTATCGCGAATTGCACGGACAGGTCTGCCGCTTTGCCAACCTCTTGAAGGCGCAGGGCGTGCGCAAGGGCGAGCGCGTGACGCTCTACCTGCCGATGGTGCCCGAAGCTGCCGTGGCGATGCTCGCCTGCGCGCGGATCGGCGCGATCCATTCGGTGGTGTTCGCCGGCTTCTCGCCCGAGGCGCTGGCCGGGCGTATCCAGGATTGCGACAGCCGCGTCGTCGTCACCGCCGATGAAGGGCTGCGCGGAGGCAAGAAGGTGCCCTTGAAGGCCAATGTCGATGCCGCGCTCGGCCATCATTGCGAGGCGGTGGATACCGTCATCGTGCTGAAGCATACCGGCGCGGACGTGCCGATGACTGAGGGCCGCGATATCGACTGGGCCATGGGTGTCGCGGCGCAATCCGCCGATTGCCCGCCCGAGGAGATGGGCGCGGAGGACCCGCTGTTCATTCTCTACACCTCGGGCTCGACCGGCAAGCCCAAGGGCGTGCTGCACACCACCGGCGGCTACAGCGTCTGGGCGTCGATGACCTTCCAGTATGTCTTCGACTATCGCCCCGGCCAGATCTA
>CAXRCQ010000470.1:0-11923 GCA_964228845.1 Blastomonas sp. | reverse complement strand
CCGCTATCAGGGCAATGCGCTGGTCATCGACAAATGGTTCTCGCTCCAGACCGGCTCGGCGCACCCGAAGGTGTACGAGCAGATGCTCGAGCTCATCCGGCACAAGGATTTCACGCTGACCAACCCCAACCGGGTGCGCGCGCTCTACTGGCCATTCGTCTCGAACCAGGCGGTGTTCCATGAGGCGAGCGGGCGCGGCTACGAGCTGCTGACCGATCTGGTGCTGAAGCTCGACCCGCTCAATCCGCAGACCACTGCGCGCTTCATCGCGCCGCTCGGCCGCTGGCGTCGGTTCGACGAGGCGCGCGCGGCGAAGATGCGCGGCTGCCTCGAGCGGATCCTGGCGCAGCCGGGATTGTCCAAGGATGTGACCGAACAGGTGGTGAAGAGCCTGGAATGATCAAACCTTCTCCCTGGACTGGGCGAAGTTGGATGAGGGTGAAATTGGAGCGTATAGCCTGCAGGTTGCTGCCCCCTCTCCCAGCTCCGACTAGGGCCATACGGCCCAAGTCTTCGCAACCCTCTCCCTCGGAGGGGAGAGGGGAATAAAGTGGAAAGTGCCTTGATCGATACCGACATCCCCATCCTCACCTCGCCCGCCCTCGACGGCATCGCGCATGGCTTTACCGGGCGACGCGGCGGGGTTTCGACCGGGCTGGTCGCCGGGCTCAATGTCGGACTGGGCTCGGACGACGATCCGGCGGCGGTGCACGAGAACCGGCGGCGCGCGGCCGAGGCGATCCTGCCGGGATCGACGCTGGTGACATTGCACCAGGTGCACAGCGCCGACGTGGTCCGGGTGAATTCCGCCATTCCTATCGACGAGCGTCCGAAAGCCGACGCGATGGTCACCGACCGGCCGGGGCTGCTGCTCGGCGTGCTGGGGGCGGATTGCCCGCCGATCCTGTTCGCCGACGCGCGTGCGCAGATCATCGGGGCGGCGCATTCGGGCTGGAAGGGGGCGTTTGCCGGGGTCGGCGGGGCGACGGTCGCGGCGATGGAGCGCATGGGCGCGCATCGCGAGAATATCGTTGCCGCGATCGGCCCGTGCATCCAGCAGAAAAGCTATGAGGTGGACGCCGGTTTCTTCCGCCGCTTCTGCGAGGCCTCGCCCGAGAACGAGCGCTTCTTCCGCGAAGGCCGGGCCGATCATTACCAGTTCGATCTGGAAGGCTATATCGCGGCCAGGTTGGCGGCGTCCGGGATCGGCACGGTGCATGTCAGCGGGGTCGATACCTATTCGGACGAGCCGGGCTATTTCAGCTTCCGCCGCGCGACGCACCGGGGCGAGCCCGATTACGGACGGCAGATGGGGGCGATCGGGCTCGCCTCCTGAACGGCCTGGTTGGTTTCCTTTGTAATCAGTTGCACGCTCGGGCATAGATGATGGCATAACAAGGGACCGGGAAAAGCATTCTCACCCCCTCCGCTCAGCCTGAGCCTGTCGAAGGCCCCGCAATTTCGTCAGCGTGGGCGCGTGACCTTCGACAAGCTCAGGTTGAGCGGGGTTGGGAAAGCGTCTGGCTCAACCCGCCCCAATCGCAGGAACCCCGCTTATGACCGACACCCCGATCAAGCCGATCGCCACCCCCACCCCGCGCCGCAAGCCCAAGCCCGAAGTGGGCACGCTGGGCGGGCGCAAGCTCAAGCCCGCGACGCTGATGATGGGCCATGGTTTCGACCCCGTCCTGTCCGAAGGCTCGCTCAAGGCACCGATCTTCCTGACCTCCACTTTCGCGTTCGAGAATGCGGCGGCGGGCAAGCGCCATTTCGAGGGGCTGACCGGCAAGCGCCCCGGCGGCGCCGAGGGCCTGGTCTATTCGCGCTTCAACGGCCCCAATCAGGAAATCCTCGAAGACCGGCTGAGCATCTGGGACGATGCCGAGGACGCGCTGGTCTTTTCGAGCGGCATGTCCGCCATCGCCACCTTGCTGCTCGCCTATTGCAGCAACAATGACGTGATCGTGCATTCGGGTCCGCTTTATGCCGCGACCGAGGCGATGATCGCGCGCATCCTGTCGCGCTTCGGCATCACCTATCTCGATTTCCCCGCCGGCGCGACCCGCGCGGAGATCGACGCGGTGCTCGAACAGGCGAAGGACATGGCAGCGAAACAGGGCGGCCGCGTCGCGATGATCTATCTCGAAAGCCCGGCCAACCCGACCAATGCGCTGGTCGATATCGAGGCGGTGAGCCAGGCGCGCGATGCGGTGCTCGGTGGCGAGCCGGTGCCGACGCCGATCGCGATCGACAACACCTTCCTCGGGCCCCTGTGGCAGCAGCCGCTGCACCATGGCGCGGATATCGTGGTCTACAGCCTCACCAAATATGTCGGCGGGCACAGCGATCTGGTCGCGGGCGGCCTGTCCGGTCCCAAGAAATGGATGGACCCGGTCCGCGCGCTGCGCAACACGATCGGCACGATCTGCGATCCCAACACCGCATGGATGCTGATGCGCTCGCTGGAAACCGTGGAACTGCGCATGACCCGCGCGGGCGAGAATGCCGCCAAGGTCTGCGCCTTCCTGGCGCAGCACCCCAAGGTCGAGGGGCTGGGCTATCTCGGCATGATTCAGGACGCGCGTCAGAAGGACATTTTCGACCGGCACTGTTCGGGCGCCGGATCGACCTTCTCGCTGTTCATCAAGGGCGGCGAGGCCGAGAGCTTCCGCTTCCTCGACTCGCTGCGCCTGGCCAAGCTGGCGGTGAGCCTGGGCGGCACCGAGACGCTGGCGAGCCATCCCGCCGCGATGACCCACCTTTCGGTGCCCGATGCGCGCAAGGCCGCCCTCGGCATCACCGACAATCTGGTGCGCATCTCGATCGGCGTGGAAGATCCCGACGATCTGATCGCCGATTTCGAACAAGCGCTGGAAACCGTCTGATTGCGATCCCGGCCTCCGCCTCGCGCGGGGGCCGGTTCCGGCTCAGCGGATCGCGCGATAGGGGACGCCGCCGCTGCCCGCCTGGCGCTGACGGATCAGGCGGATATAGGTCTCGGCCAGGCCCCGGTTGATCCGGTCCCAGCTATATTTCTCGCTGCGCTTCAGCCCGGCCTGACCATGGCGCGCGCGCAGCTCCGCATCGCCGCAATAGGCCTGGAGCGCGTCGGCGAACTCGACCGTCGCGCCGGGGCGCACGAGCTGGCCGGTGACATTGTGCTCGACCAGGCTCTCGCTGCCCGTCGCGCGCGCGGCGACCACCGGCACGGCGCAGGCCATGGCTTCGAGCGTCACATTGCCGAAGGTCTCGGTGATCGACGGGTTGAAGAACAGGTCCATGCTGGCGACCGCCCGGCCGAGATCGGTGCCGCCCTGAAAGCCCGCAAATACCGCCTTGGGCAGCCGCGATTCGAACCAGCCGCGCGCCGGCCCTTCACCCACCACCAGCACCTGATGCGGCACCTGGCGGCGCACCAGCCGGTCGATCGAATCGGAAAAGACGTCGAGCCCCTTTTCCATCACCAGTCGGCCCAGAAATCCGATCACCGGAACGTCATCGGCCAGGCCCAGCGAACGCCGCCAGTCCATGTCGCGCATCTCGGGGTGGAAGATATGCTTGTCGACGCCGCGCGACCAGATGCCGACATCATAGCTCATCCGCTGTTCGCGCAGCACCTGCGCCATCGAATCCGACGGCGCGACGATGGCGTCGCACTTGCGGTAAAGGCGGCGGAGGATCGCCTCGAGCACCGGCTCCAGAAACGCCATGTTGTAATAGCGCGGATAGGTCTCGAACCGTGTGTGCACCGATCCAAGCACCGGGATATTGTGCCGCTGCGCCCAGCGCACGGCGCTGTGCCCGGCGCTGTCGGGGCTGGAAATATGCACGACATTGGGCGCGAAACGGTTCAGGTCCTTCTTGACCCTGGGCGGCAGGATCGTCGTCACGCGATATTCGGCGCGGCCGGGGATCGGCAACGAGGGCAGGCTGATCAGATCGCCTGCCGGCTCGAACGCCGGCGTTTTGGTGGTTGGCGAATAGACGCGGACCTGCGCGCCATTTTCGAGCAGCCAGCCGACCAGCCGGTTGAGCGCCTGGTTCTCACCGTCGCGGACGTAATTATAGTTGCCGCTGAACAGCGCAATGCGGAGGTCGGAAATGTCCATGATCGGCTCGCCTTAGGAGGGCTTGCACGCAAAAGCCAGCATTTGCGGGCTGGCGCACGATCATACGTCCGCCTCGACCGGCTCGGGCGGCGGCAAGAGGCGGATTCGCGTCACGCGGCGTTCGTCGCCATCGACGATTTCCAGACGCCAGCCGCTGTCATGATCGAGGATGCGGCCCGGCTCGGGCACCTCTCCCGCCAGCACGAAGGCCAGCCCGCCCAGCGTGTCGACCTCGTCATCGATCTCGCCCAGCGCCGGGTCGATGAGCTTGGCGACGTCGTCGAGTTCGGCGCGGGCATCGGCCTCCCATGCACCGTTCTCGCCGGGGGTCACCAGCGTCTCGGGCTCGTCGTCATGCTCGTCCTCGATATCGCCGACGATTTCCTCGACCAGATCCTCGATGGTCACCAGCCCCTCGGTGCCCGAATATTCGTCGATCACGATGGCAAGGTGCGTGCGCGTCTGGCGCATCTCGGCGAGCAGATCGAGCACGCCCATGGTTTCGGGCACGAAGCGCGGCTGACGGATCAGATTGTCCCATGTCTCGGGGCGAGGGCCGTTGGCGGCGATGATCGGGAACACGTCCTTGATGTGCACCATGCCGACGATATGGTCGAGCGATCCATCATAGACCGGCACGCGGCTGTGGCCGTGCTCGGCAAAGATCTGCACCAGCGCGTCGAAGCTCGCATTTTTGTCGATCGCGATGATGTCGCTGCGTGGGACCGCGACATCATCGACGTCGTGCTCACTGAAATGCAGCAGGTTGCGCAGCATCTCGCGCTCGATGCGGGAAAGGTCGCCGCGCGACGACGCGCTGTCGGCGTCGTCGTCATCCTCGTGCTCGTCGATCGCCTCTTCAAGCTGGGCGCGCAGCGACTGGTCGTGATGTTCTCCGAACAGCAGGGCCTTCAAGCCCCGCCATATTCGCCCCGAACCGTCATCCTGTGCGGTGGATTTCCCCCCGCCATTACTGTCTCCGTCTGCCATGACTGGCTGAATCTTAACCCCGCTCTTGGTTGTACTGGGAAAGCTGCATGCGATTACGCTGCTTCAATATGACCGGTTCAATATGGATCGTCGATGCCCAGATTGGCAAGCGCTTTCACTTCCAGCGCTTCCATGATTCCGGCGTCCGCCTCTTCGATATGGTCGTGCCCCAACAGGTGGAGCATGCCGTGCAGCGCCAGATGGGTGGCATGGGCGGCAAGTGCAATGCCCTTTTCCTCCGCCTCGCGCGCGCAGGTCTGATAGGCGAGCATGATGTCGCCGAGCAGCACCTCGCCCCCAAAATCATTGGCATCGGTGTTCGCGAGAGCCGCGAAATCGGCGGGATCGATCATGGGAAAGGACAGCACGTTGGTCGGCTTGTCCTTGTGGCGATAGTCGCGGTTGAGCGCCTGCACCTCGTCATCGGTGCCGAAATGCACGCTGACCGAGACGGTGAAGGGGGCGTTCGCAAGCGAAGCCTGCGCGCTGACCGCGAGCGCGGCGGAGACGGCACGCGAGGCGAGCGCCTCCCAATCGGTATCGCCGGGCCAAATCGGATCGATGGAGGTTTCGGTTTCGATCATGGGGCTTATGAGCTTCCCCTTATCCGGGATGGGTCAGACGTTGACGTTCCTGTGACCGATCAAGCATCCTTGCCCTCATAGGCCTCGACGATGCGCCCGACGATCGGGTGGCGTACCACGTCCGCTGCGGTGAAGCGCACCGTGCCGATGCCCTGCACGCCTTCCAGCCGGCCGACCGCATCGGCCAGGCCCGAAGCGCCGACGCCGCCGGGAAGGTCGACCTGCTTTGGGTCACCGCAGATGACCATGCGGCTGTTCATGCCGAAACGGGTGAGGAACATCTTCATCTGCGCCGGCGTGGTGTTCTGCGCCTCGTCGAGGATGATGAAGCTGTCCGCCAACGTGCGCCCGCGCATGAACGCGAGCGGCGCGATCTCGATCTCGCCGCTGGCGATGCGCCGCTCGACCTGTTCGGCGGGCAGCGTGTCGTAGAGCGCGTCGTAAAGCGGGCGAAGGTACGGATCGACCTTCTCCTTCATGTCGCCGGGCAGAAAGCCCAGCCGCTCGCCCGCCTCGACCGCCGGACGCGACAGGATCAGCCGGTTGACCGTGCCGGTGATGAGCTGGCTCACCGCCTGCGCCACCGCCAGATAGGTCTTGCCCGTGCCCGCCGGGCCCAGGGCGAAGATCACGTCGTCGCGCACCAATGAGCGCATATACTCGGTCTGCGTCGCCGAGCGCGGCACGATCGTCTTCTTGCGCGTGCGGATCATGATCGCGGGCGGCTCGGCCACCTCGCTCCGCACGATGCCCTCCAGCGTGGGCTCAGCGGACATGGTGATCAGCGCATCGACCGCGCCCTCATCAATATCCAGCCCCTGTTCGATCCTTTTGTGCAGGCCGACCAGCACATCACGCGCGCGCGCCGCGCTCTCGGCCTCGCCCTCGATCTGGATGCGGTTGCCGCGCGCCTGGATATAGACGCCCAGCCGGTTCTCGATCGCCACCAGATTCTTGTCGAACTGGCCGAACAGCGGGCCGAGCAGCGTCGGTTCGTCAAACTCGACCCCGATCCGCGCCTTGTTGGCGGGTTCGGGCCGGTTGAACGGGAAATCGCTGCCATAGATGGGCGACAATTGCGTCGATTGCGGATCGCGCTTGCCGCGAAACTTGGCCGAATCGCCGCCGCGTCCAGCGCCCGAGCCTTTCTTGTGCGCCATCAGGCCGCCACCAGTGCCAGCGGCTCGCCCGCGAGGCTGTTCGGTCCGGCCGAGACGATCTCGACCTCGATCAGATCGCCGATCCTCGCACGTTCGTCCGTCACATGCACCGATTGCAGCCAGGGCGACTTGCCCACCAGCTGGCCCGGCTTGCGCCCCTGTCGTTCGAGCAGCACGCTCACGCGCTGGCCCACCGTGGCCTGGTTGCAGGCGTGCTGCTGGGCGTTGCGCAGGTCCTGCAGGCGCTGCAGCCTCTCGTCCATGATCTCGGGCGCGATCTGATCCTCCATATCGGCGGCAGGGGTGCCGGGGCGCGACGAATATTTGAAGCTATAGGCCTGCGCATAACCGGTGGCGCGCACGATATCGAGCGTCGCCTCGAAATCGGCCTCGGTCTCGCCAGGAAAACCGACGATGAAATCGCCCGACATCGCGATATCCGGCTTTGCCGTGCGAATCCGCTCGATCAGCTTCAGATAGCTCGCTGCCGTATGGCTGCGGTTCATCGCCTTGAGAATGCGGTCCGATCCCGCCTGAACGGGCAGATGCAGATAGGGCATCAGCTTGGGAATGTCGCGATGCGCCGCGATCAGCGCGTCGGTCATGTCATTGGGATGGCTGGTGGTATAGCGGATGCGCTCGAGCCCGGCCATGTCCGCCAGCGCCTCGATCAGCCCTTCGAGACCCCTGGCCCGGCCCCGGTCGTCCTCGCCCGTCCAGGCGTTGACGTTCTGGCCGAGCAGCGTGATCTCCCTGACCCCCGCCTCGACCAGCGCGCGCGCCTCGCTCACCAGATCGGCATAGGGGCGGCTGATCTCGGCACCGCGCGTATAGGGCACCACGCAATAGGTGCAGAACTTGTCGCAGCCTTCCTGCACGGTCAGGAACGCTGAAGGTCGCTGCTGCCGCGCGCGGCCGGGCAATGCGCCGAACTTGGTTGCGGCGGGCATGTCGGTATCGATTGCGGTCTCGCCCCGGCGTGCCTGCTCGATCAGCTCGGGCAACCGGTGATAGGCTTGCGGGCCGACGACGATATCGACGCTGCGCGCGCGCCTGGCGATCTCCTCGCCCTCGGCCTGGGCGACACAGCCTGCGACCGCGATCATCGGCTTCGATCCGTCCTCGCGCTTGAGGCGACCAATGTCCGAATAGACCCGCGCCACCGCCTTTTCGCGGATATGGCAGGTGTTGAGGATGACCAGATCAGCCTCGTCGCGCGTCTGCGCCTGGGCCATGCCTTGCGCAGCAAGCATTTCGCCCATGCGCTCGCCATCATAGACGTTCATCTGGCAGCCGAACGAGGTGACGAAATAGCGGCGGGGCGCGTCCCCGGCGGATTCGGGGGCGGGTGCGGAAGCTGTGTCGATGCTGTGAGTCATGTATCCTCGAGGCTATACAGCCGGTTCGCGCCCCAAGGAAGCACAAAGCGCCGCATCGATCCGCACCCGCGCTTCGGCGGCAATGGCCTTGCGACCGGGAAAATCGGCGGGGCTGAACGGCTCGAGAAAATGCAGCGTCACCCAGAAGCTGCCCCGCCGCGTGAACAGGCGCAGCGCATTGTGCGGCGCGGTTTCCTCGCCCACCCAGGCGATGTCATGCGCGTGTCTGCCATAATCGAGATACATCGGCTGGACGAGCACGCCGGGCGGCGGCGGATCGAGCACCTGGAGCAGCGGCGACTTGAACGGCAGCAACTTGCTGCCATCGGTGGTGGTGCCCTCGGGGAAGATGGTGATCGCCCAGGTTTCGGCGAGAGCCTCGCGCAGTTCGTTGATCTGCCCGGCTATGCCCAGGCGGTTGGTGCGCGAGACGAACACGGTGTTGTTGAGCCCGCAAAGCCAGCCGATCACCGGCCAGCTCCTGATCCCGTCCTGCGCGACGAAGCCGCTGCCGTTGCGCCCGGCGATGACCGGAATGTCGAGCCAGCTCAGGTGATTGGAAATATAGAAGACGTCGCGCTTGAGCGGGGTGCCGACCACGCGGACCTTGGCCCCGCAGGCGCGCCCGACCCCGCGCAGGAACAGCTTGGGCCAGGGGTTGGAGAGCCTCAGCGCACGCCAGATATAGTAAAGCGGCACACAGACGATCAGCATCAGCACGATCGTCAGCACGCGCAAACCCAGCCGGACGCGACCGATCAGCCCCGGATCGCGCCAGTGCAGATGGGCCATGTCGGGCGTGTCGGGATAGAGCGGCGGCGGCGGTGAAGGCGCCGGGCTGGCCTCGCTCATGGAAGGGCTCAATCCTTGCGGTCGAGCGCGACGCCGTACAGTTCCATCCGATGATCGACCAGCCGATAGCCGAGCCGCTCGGCGATCAGCTTCTGCAGCGCCTCGAGCTCGGGGTCGACGAACTCGAGCACCTTGCCGGTCTCGACATCGATCAGATGGTCGTGATGCGCTTCGGGCGCGGCCTCGTAGCGCGCGCGGCCATCGCCGAAATCGTGCCGGTCGAGAATGCCGGCCTCTTCGAACAGCCGCACGGTGCGATACACCGTCGCGATCGAGATGCGCGGATCGATCGCCGAGGCACGTTCGTGCAGCCGCTCGACATCGGGATGATCATCGGCTTCGGACAGGACGCGCGCAATCACGCGCCGCTGATCGGTGATCCTGAGACCACGATCGGCGCACAGTGCCTCCAGGTCGATTTTCTGGCGCATGCTGCCCCTTTGAAATGCGTTTGCTGGTAAAGCCCGCCCTGCCGCGCACAACGCACGATGACTGGCCAGCGCCCGGACCGGTCCCGGCGCATGGCAGCCAATCTATCGTGCAATGCCGCAATTGCAACCGCCCGCGAGAGTACCGCAGGACAGTCCGGGATCACTTTGCGGTACGCTTGCCCGGCTTGCGGCCCAGGCCGATCTTCTTGGCCAGCTCGCGACGCGTCGCGGCATAATTGGGCGCGACCATCGGATAATCGGCGGGCAGGTTCCAGCGCGCGCGATATTCTTCCGGCGTCATGTTATAGTGCGTCATCAGATGGCGCTTGAGCATCTTCAGCTTCTTGCCGTCTTCAAGACATACGATATAGTCCGGCTTCACCGATGCGCGCACCGATACGGCAGGCTCGGGCAGTTCCGCTTCGGCAGCTTCTTCACCCGGCGTCAGGCCATTGAGCGCGCGGTGCACATTTTCGATCAGTCCGGGAATATCCGAAACCGCCACGCTGTTATTGCTCACATGAGCGGCGACAATATCTGCGGTCAACGTAATAAGCGTCTCGCGCATATCCAGTTCAGCTTCAGCCATAATCCGTCATCCCGTTTCTTTTTGTGACTTGCGACCACTAATCCCGCCTACCCGCAGGTTGGGGGCGCTATGCAAGAGTGTTTGAGCGGCGTCAACGCCAATGATTATATCACAGAATTGGGCTAGCGAAGACTAACATTTTTTGAGTTCTGGTCAACTATATTCTCTATAATATAATTGCCATAGTCACCGCGTCATAATGACGATTATCTGATCCCCGGTAATAGTCTTTACGTAAACCTATGGGTGCAAATCCGAATTTTGAATAAAGGTGCATGGCCGGATTGTTCGAGCGCATTTCCAGATGCAGTCGGCTCACACCGGCTTCTCGCGCATTTTCAATCACTTGATTCAAAAGCGCGGAGCCTGCGCCCAATTGACGCCAATCTGGGGACACCGCTATCAGCAACAACTCTTCCTCGTCTGCAACCCTGCGCGTCATCGCAAAGCCGACAGGCGCACCCGCAGCATCCGGATTTTCTGCAATCGTTTCCGCAAGCAGCAGATGGGTGAGCGGCATTGCGAGCATCGATCGGGTCTGGCTGTGATTCCACGCCTCGCCGTACAGCGGATCGAAGGCCTGGCGCATGACCTGCATCACGGGACCCAGCGCATCCTCTGCTGCCAGCCCCGCGATCAGTTGAAATCCGGGGGCACCGTCGGCGCGCCGGAGCGGAGGCTGGCCGGACATCAGCCGGGGCCCAGGCCTGCAACCGGGACAGCCATGGGCCTGGCATCGGCACCGCGTCCATAGACCGGATCGGCGGCCAGACTGCGCGCCGCGGTGCCGAGCAGCAGCGCAGCGCGCGCATCGGGCAGGACGTCCAGCGCCATGCCCGAACCGCGTGCCGCGATCAGCGCCTCGGCCATGCTGCCCGCAACCAGATCATGACGACAGGCGGACACCGCCTGCTCGGGTGCCAGCGAGGCCAGCCGCCCCGTCGGCGCACCAGTGCCATCAAAGCCCTGCACGAAATATTCGCCATGCCCGCCGGTCATGACGACATCGAGTCCAGCCGCGCCCGGATGCTCGGCCAGCGCCATGGCGGCGACGAGATGATGCGTCGAATAACCGCTGACCGGCACGCCCCAGGCCAGGCCCAGCGCACGCGCCGCAGCCAGCCCCACGCGCACGCCGGTAAAGCTGCCCGGGCCGCAATTGACCAGAATGGCCTGCGCGCGACCGCGATCGGGCAGCGCGGCGATCATCGGCACCAGCCGTTCGGCATGGCCGCGCCCCATGACGGCATGGTCGCTGGCGATCAGCTCGGCGGCGTGGAACAGCGCGACCGAACAGGCTTCGGTCGCGGTGTCGATGACCAGCAATGTCTCGGTTTCGGGTGCCATGCCCGAACGGCGCTAGCTGATTGTATTGAACCGGTCAAAACCCGGACGCGGGCTGCGCCCGAAAATCGTCGACGGGTCGCCATAGCCGAGCGTCGAGATGAAGTTCGACTTCACATGGGGCTGATCGGCGAAAAAGGCCGTGTCGACCGCCTGGTTGTCGAAGCCCGACATCGGCCCGGTATCGAGCCCCAGCGCGCGCGCAGCCAGAATGAAATAGGCCCCCTGGAGCGAGGAGTTGCGCAGCGCCGAAATGCGCCGGAACTCCGCCTTGTCGTCGCCAACGAACCAGCTGCGTGCATCGGTGTGCGGGAAGAGTTCGGGCAGCAGCTCGTGAAATTCGAGGTCCATGCCGATCACGACGCTGACCGGGGCAGCGAGGATCTTCTTGGCATTGGCCTCCATGCAGCAGGCCGCAAGCTTCTGCTTCGCCTCGTCCGACACGCACCACACCAGACGTGAAGGCAGCATGTTGGCCGAGGTCG
>CAXRCQ010000469.1:0-9226 GCA_964228845.1 Blastomonas sp. | reverse complement strand
GTGACGGATAGCCGCATCGAGCCGGAGCAGCAGTTCGTCGAACAGGATCACGACCAGCTGGTGCGGGCTCGCGCCTTCGACCCGGCTGACCGTGTCGACGGCCTGATAGCTGCCCATGTGGCGACGCGGAGAGATGAAGCTCATGCGGTTTTCCTTGTCATTCGCAATGTTTTAGTTGTTGTTCTGGTTGGTCCAGACCGAAACCTGCTGCTCGATATAGCTCTGGGTAGAGCGCAGCACGGTCAGCTGGCGATCCATGGCGGCAAAGGTCTTTTCGAGCTGCTCGCGATACTTGTCGCTGTCCTCCTCGACCTTCTCCATCATCTTGGTCAGGTCGGCAGCGATCTTGTTCAGTCGGTTCTGCGCGCCGACCAGCGACCCATTGGGGTCCTTGAGGCTGGTCTTCACATCCTCGAACGCCTTGGCGAGACCGGGATTGCCGGCGGTCGGCGTGGCCGGCTCGAGCATCCTGGCAATGCCTTCGGGATCGGCCGCAAGCGCGCGGTCGAACTTGACCGAGTCGAGCGTCAGCGTGCCGTCGCGGTTGGTCTTGACGCCGATATCGGAAAGCGAGCGATAGGCCCCGCTATCGCTGAGCTGCTTGGTGGTCAGCGAGGCCATCGCACGCATCATGTCGCGCGCGGCACGTTCTCCGGCCAGCGGACCACCGCTCGCGCCATCGAGCCCCGGCGCGGTCGCCGAGTTCAGCGCGCCGCGTAGGTCGTTATAGGCCTTCACGAATTCGTTGACGATATCCTTGACCGAGGAGGTCGGCTGGTCGCCGCTGATCACCACATTGGTGCCGGGCGCCGCTGCCAGCAGGTTGATGCGCACGCCGGGAACGGCGGTATCGATCTGGTTGCTGGCATTGGTCAGCTGGATGCCGTTGACGTTGATGATGCTGTCGGCTGCGGTGGTCACCGAGTTCATGCCCGCACCGCCCGCCGGAGGAAAGGCAAAGGCATCGAGCGCAGCCGATCCGCCCGAACCGGTAACGGTGAAGCTGTTGGCCGAGCCCTCTGCGCCGCGCATCACCAGCCGCGATCCGCTATTGTCGGTCACGATGCTGGCGGTGACGCCGCTGTTCGTCGCGTTGATCGCGTCGCGCAGACCAGTGAGCGAATTGTTGGTCGAATCGATGGTGACGTTGAAGCTGCCCGAGCCGGTGGTGATCGTCAGCGAACCTTCGCCCACGAGCGAGCTGGTGCTGGCATAGCTGCTGGCCGAAACCATGCTCTGCGCGGCAGCGAGCTGGCTGACCTGAACCGTTGCGGGCAGACCCTGCGGCTTCTGGCCGGGGATGAAGCTGGCCGCGACCAGATCGCCGCGGGTGGAGATCAGATTGCCGGTCAGCTGGCGACCATTGAGCACCTCGGTCAGCGCGCTGGAAAAGGTTTCCAGCGCCGAGGAGGCCGATGCAAGCGCAGAAATGCGCGCCGAGTTCAGGTTCTGGCGGTTGCGGACATCCGACTGCTTGGGCTCGAGCTGGGCCGTGACGAGGTCGTTGACCAGCTGGGCGCTGTTGACACCGGTAAAGCCGGTGATGACATTGGAAATTCCGCTATTCGTGACCATCACCAGTTCCTTCTGAAAGGATTAACGGCGCGGTGCGGGCGGCCTTAAGGCCTTTCGGGATCATTTCTGCGGTTTGCCGTCCATGTCGAATTTCAGGTCGGCGGGTACGTCGAGCTCGGGCTGGCCGAAACCCACATCCATCTTCTCGTTGATGCGGAAAACGAAGGCGAGCAGCGTCGCGGCGGCAAGATACAGCCGCTCGTCTATGATCTGGCCGGGTTTGGACGTGAAGTAGATCGCGCGGGTCAGCTCGGGATAGCGCAGGATCGTGAGGCCGCGCTCCATCGCCAGTTCGCGCATCGCCTGCGCAATCGCGCCGCGACCGCGCGCCAGCACAACCGGGGCGGGATCGCGCTCGCGGTCATAGCGCAGCGCGATCGCGAAATGCGTCGGGTTGACCAGCAGCACGGTCGCGTCCTCCACCGCCTTGCGGGTCGAGCCGTTGAGCACCTCGTACTGCCTGCGGCGGACGGCCTGCTTGAGCTCGGGCGAGCCTTCGACCTCCTTGTGCTCGTCCTTGACCTCCTGCTTGGTCATCATCAGCTTCTGGTTGCGCTGGAACCATTGTGCGGGAACGTCGATCATCGCGATCAGCCCCAGAGCACCGGCCATCGCCATCAGCGTCATCGAGAACAGATTGCCGAACGCGGCAATGCCCTGACGGACATCGCCATGGCCCAGTTGCGCCATTTCGGGCAGCATCGCCATGACCATCGTCACGCCGATCGTGCCCATCAGCGCCACCTTGGCGATCGACTTGACCAGTTCGATCAAACCGTGCGTGCCGAACATGCGCTTAAGGCCCGACATCGGGTTCATCTTCGAGGCCTTGGGCGTAATCGCGCCCCAGCGGAAGCCGAGCGATCCGAGCGCAGCGGGCGTGGCGACGCACGCGACGAGCAGAAACAGGAACAGCCCCCCGAAAGGCAGGGCGAGCGGCACGAGCAGGCTGAGCGTGCGCTGGCCGACGTTGAAATCGGTCGCCTGATAGATGTCGAACACCAGGGCAGCGCGCAGCATCCCGGCGATCGATCCGACCATCATGTCGCCGAACAGCACGAAGGCCATGGTCCCGCCGATGATGATCATCGCGGTACCAAGCTCCTTGGACTGGAGGACATCACCCTTTTCGCGCGACTCCCTGAGCCGCTTCTCGGTCGGGAGTTCGGTTTTTTCACCGCCACCCGAGGGGCCGTCTGCCATCGCGTCAGCCCTCCCCTGCCATGACTTCGGACTGTTCCAGCCCGGTTTCCATCGCGCGCATCACGCCATCGGCGAGCACCGGTGCGGCAATCGCGAGCAGGATGATGCCGGCCAGCACCGCCACCGGGATGCCGACCGAGAACAGGTTGAGCTGCGGGGCCGAGCGCGCGAGCATCGCCATGACCAGTTGGACGATGATCAGCGCGGCGCCGACCGGCAGCGCGATCACCAGGCCCATCGAGAACAGCATCGCGCCGAATTCGACCAGGTCCATGATCAGCCGGGGCGAGAGCATCGCATCGCCCGGGGGCAGCGCCTCGTAGCTGCGCACGATGATCGCGATCAGCATCAGGTGACCGTCGATCGCGAGCAGCAGCAGCACCGCGATGATCGACAGGAAGCTGCCGATGACCGGGCTCGACTGGCCGCTCTGCGGATCGGACATCGAGGCAAAGCCCAGGCCCATCGCGTTGCTGATCAGTTCGCCCGCGACGAAGGCGGCGGAATAGCCGATCTGCAGCGCAAAGCCGATGGCGACGCCGCAGACGATCTCGCCGATGATGAACAGGAAGCCCGTATAGCTGACCAGCGTCGTGTCGGGCAGATTGATGGTGGCGCTGTTGGTCGCGGCGATGCCGATCATCGCCGACAGGATGATCCGCACCTGCAAGGGTACAGCGGTCGCACCGAAAACGGGGGCTGCCATCAACGCCGCGCCGGGCCGGATCATCGCCATGATCCAGATCCACAATTGCGCCTCGACGCCGGCAAAGCCCGGTGCGATCACAGCAGCAGGTCCGGGATGCGGCTGTACATCTCGACCGTGAAATCGGCGATCAGGTACAGGATCGATCCGCCGAACAGTGCGAGGATGATGCCGAGCACGACCAGTTTGGGCACGAAGCTCAAGGTCGCCTCGTTGATCGAGGTCGCCGCCTGCACCATTCCGAGCAGCACGCCGACCAGCAGCGCGGGGATCAGCAGCGGGGCCGAGGCCAGCGCCGTGATCCACAGCGTCTGCTGCGCCAGGCCAATGAAATAGTCGGTCTGTTCCATATCAGCGTGCGATCCAATCAGGTCCCCGTTTGTCCCGAGCGTGTCGAGGGACGTCTGCGCCACCCCTTTCGATCACGTCCCTCGACTTCGCTCGGGACAAACGGAGAGGGCGCAGGGGACCGGGTTAACTAATTCACGAACGATCCGGCGAGCGAGCCCATGGTGAGCGCCCAGCCATCGACCAGCACGAACAGCAGCAGCTTGAACGGCATCGAGATGATCGTGGGCGACAGCATCATCATGCCCAGCGCCATCAGTGTGGAGGCGACGACCAGATCGATCACCAGGAACGGCAGGAAGATCATGAAGCCGATCTGGAATGCGGTCTTGAGCTCGCTGGTAACGAACGCGGGCAGCAGGATCGAGAAGGGAATATCCTTCGGCGCGGCAACCGGCTTGGCCTTGGCCATGTCCATGAACAGCTTGAGATCGGTCTGACGCGTCTGCTTGATCATGAACTTGTGGAATTCCTCGCCCGAAATCTGGATCGCAGTCTCCAGCTCGATCGCGTCGGCGGCATAGGGGCCGACCGCGCGATCGTTGATCTGGGTAAAGGTGGGGGCCATCACGAACATCGACAGGAACAGCGCCAGGCCGATCAGCACCTGATTGGGGGGCGTCTGCTGCAGGCCGAGCGCCTGGCGCAGGATCGAGAGCACGATGATGATGCGCGTGAAGCTGGTCATCATCAGCACCATCGATGGCAGGATGGTGAGCAGACCCATGACGACGAGGATCTGCAAGCTGAGCGTCAGCGGCTTGCCGTTGCCCGCGACGTCGTCGAGCGCCTGGCTGAGCGCTTCGGACGCGCCGGGCGTACCGGTGGCGGAGCCGGTTGCGGGGGCTGCGGCAGGCGCGGCGTTGGTGGTGGTCGTGGTGGCGTTCGCTGTGGGAGCCGCGGGTGCAGCCTGGCCGGTCACGGCAGCGGCGGGGGTCGCCGGGGCCTGCGCCTGCTGGGCGATGGCGGGGGTGGTGAGGGTAGCGAGCATCAGCATCGCGACCAGGCACCCAAAACCGTTTGTCCCGAGCGAAGTCGCGGGACGTAATCGAAAACGCCGCGCATACGTCCCTCGACACGCTCGGGACAAACGGATCATGGTCCGAAGAAAGCTCATGCCCCACGCTCCCGGAGCGCGCTCAGCAGATCACGGTTATGTCCGGCCAGCGCCGCCGGGGGGAGGTGAGCGCTGGCCGGAGCATTTCCGGCGTCCGTGCTGGCGATCGTGTCGATCCGCGCGCGCGTCACCGAAAGCAGGATCTTCTGTCCGGCAAACTCGACCACCGCGAGCTTGCCCGAAACGCCCATGCTGACCGTCTCGGTGACCTTGAGCTCGCGCTGCGGGCCGGCCATGTCGAGCCGGGCCATCATGCCGGGCTGATATTTGCGGTAGAGCCAGAGACTGCCATAGATCATGCCGCCCATGATCGGCAGCATGATCAGCAGCTTGATGATGTAATAGGTCATTCCGGTCCGCTTCCAAGTCCCTGTGCCGTGCCGCCGGACGATCCGGCGCGGGCGACGGGGACTGAAGAAGCAGTCCGGTCAGTTGCGCCGTTCGACCCGAGCCTGGCCGACGTTCTTCGAAACCACCTCGGCCACCCGGATTCCGAACCGGCCATCGATGGTCACGACTTCGCCTCTTGCAACCAGCGTGCCATTTACGTTGATGTCGAGAAGCTCGTTGGCCTGGCGGTCAAGCTCGACCACCGATCCCTCGCAAAGCTCCATGATTTCCGCGAGGCGCAGCGATGCGCTGCCGACCTCGACCGACAGGCGCACGGGGATGTCGGCGAGAAAGCGGTAATGATTTGCCGCCTCGTGCAATCCGTTGCCGCCCATGTCGAAGGGTTCTGCCGGTGCGCCCAGCATCGGGGCTTCGGTCATGTCGCTCATGGGGCTTATCCTCTTTCTATGGTTTCGATGCGGAACGCGGCCAGGCCGTTCTGTTCACCCAGGCTGCCGCGCGCGAAGATGCGGTCGCCGATGATCAGCGGCAGGTTGCGCGCCGGTGGAATGGGAATGATGTCGCCGGGCTTCAATTCGGCGAGTTGCGGCAGGGTCAGCACCGGCCGCGCCAGCACCGAGCGCGCAGGCAGGGTGACATGCTCGAGCGCCTTGGCCATCTGGTCGCGCCAGGCCGGATCGGGCATCTGGTCGTCGGCAATGCCGGCGGGCGTCAGGCATTGTTCGGCGGCCTGCAGGCCATCAAGCGGATAGACGATTTCCAGCTCGTAACGGATATTGTCGGGCAGCGTGATGCGGAAGCGCTGCACCACCATGCGTGCCAGCGGACCTGCGACGCGTGCGCCATCGACCGTGGTCGAATGCCCGGCGGCATGGCAGGAAAAGCTGCCGACATCGTTCCACGATGCACCGATCCGTTCGCCGATGACCCGCGCGATCCGCCCGATCAGGCGGATATCGGTCGGGGTGAATTCCTTCTTGGGCGCAGCCATCTCGCGCGGCGCACCGCCGAAAAAGGCATCGAGCATCGCCGAGACGAACACCGGCTCCATCTTCAGCAGCACGCGGCCCTGCATCGGGGCGAGCTGGAACTGGCTGATGCTCACCAGCTCGGCCTGACGGTCGCACCAGACATCGAACTGGGTGAATTCGGCATCGGGCGCGTCGACGCGCAGCTTCACCCCGGCAATCGGCTCGAGCACGGTGCGAAGGCCGGTGCACATCGACCGGGCCACGCGGCGCAGCACGGGTATCACCGTCTTCTGGTCGGCATCGGCCTTGGCGAAGCTGTGCTCGGCCAGGCGACGTTCGGCCTGGGCCGGGGTCGCGCTGCCTGCTGGCTCCAGAATGGTTTCGGGATCGCTCATTATGCTGTCGGCCTTGGCTTACTGGACCACGAAGCTGGTGAAATAGACGTCCTCGACGCCAGCAAATCCGGTCTTGTCGACCAGGACGTCGTTGATCACCTTCTTGAGCTGCCCCTTGAGCTGCTCCTTGCCCTCGATCGTCTCGAGCTGGATCGGGTCGAAATCGCTGATTGCCATCAGGATGGCGGAGCGGATCGCGATATTGTGCTCGGTCAGCGCGGTCGGAACCTTGTCATCGAAATAGGTCGAGACCGCGAGCGACATCTGGGCAAAGCCGCCGCCGCCGCGCAGATTGGCGGTGAACGGCTCCTCGATCGGCAGATAGGTGACCTTGAACTTGGCATCGAGATGGCTGCCCGAAGCGACCTGCTTGAGGCCTGCGGCCTTGGCCGACACGGTTGTGCCGTCCTTCAGCACCACCTTGGGCGCATTGGGATCTTCGTGCTCACCGCCGCCGATCATCCCCGCGGCAAAAAAGCCTGCAGCCGCGCCGCCGCCACCCAGAACCAGGACAGCGACAAGCGGAATGAGCAGCTTCTTGACCATGCCGCCCTTCTTTTTCGGTTCCTTTTCGGTTTCAGCCATTGTTCGGTTCCCTCAAGAGAATGTCTTGCGTTTCAAGTTCAAGCGTATCGGACATTGCCGCGCGGACGGCGCGGTGCCGGGTTGGTATCGGAAGTCTGGTCGGCGGAAGGCTGGCGCTGCGCAGCGTCGCGGGCCGAGGTGCCTTCCGCACCCGACTGTCCGCGCTGCTGTTGCTGCTGCGCCGATCCGTTCTGCGTGCCCGGCGATTGCTGGCGCAGTTCGACGGTCACTTCGGTGTTGCGCTGGCCGTTGCTGCGCAGATCCTGCTCGAGCCGGTGCTGCGAGCTTGCCAGCGTCTCGCGAACCGCATCATGTTCGGTGACGATGCGTATCTGGTCGCGATCGGGTCCGGCGAGCATCTCGATATCGATGCGGCCGAGATGCTCGGGCATCACCTGGATCTTCACCGTCTGCCCGCCATCTGCGAGCCTGGCGATCTGGCTTTCGATCCCGGCGACAAAGCCCGCATCAAAGGCCAGATGATGCACCGGAACCTGGGGTTGCGTGGCGGCCTGCGGTGCGGCGGCGCCGGTCACCTGCTGGACCTGCCCGTTGACCGCATTGAGCGCGGCGGCCCAGGCGGGCGGTACGACGTCGATCGCTCCCGGTGCGACAGGCTCGGCAGCCATGCTGTTCATTGCCGACCCGACCGAAAGCTCGGCACCATCCATGATCGACGAGCGGAGATCGCCGCGACGCGCCGTGGGCAGCGCGGCATCGATCGTGCGGCGCGCGGCGGTGCTGACCGGCTGGCGCGGAGCCTGGGCCGGAGCGGCCGTGGCGATCGGTGCGGTTTGCACGACGCGGGCATCATCGGGTGCGATGGCCATGGCTGCGGTTGCTTGCGGAGCCGGCTCCTGCTGGCGCGGCTGAGCGGGGACGGCCTCGGCCGTCGTCTGGCGCGCAGTAGCAGGTGCGCTGGCCGCGAGCGACTGCGCCGGGACGGAAGGGGCGGTTTGCGCTGCGGTCGCCTCGACGGGAGCCTGAACCGCCACGGGCTGGCGAGCCTCGACCGGCGCGGAGGACCGTGCACCGATCGGCTGCGGCATGGCCGGGGGCGCGACCGTGGCGTCGGCATGCGTCATCGGCGTCACCGACGGGTCGGCGATCGTGCGATCGGCAGTCTGGCTTGCGGCGGGCTGAAGCGGAGCGGCCACGGTACGACGCGGCGCGGCGGGTGCGATCGTGGTGATAGACGCGGCCTCGGCTGCGGTCTGCTCAGTCGTTATCGCGACTGCTGGCGCGGCCATCTGGCCGGGCTGGGCCGGCAGAATTTCGGCACCTGCGGGCTGGGCGACCTGACCCGGCTCGCGCGCGATCCTTGCCTTGCGCACATGCGGCGGTTCGGCAGCGACCTCGGGCGCGACTGGCTGGGCGACGGCCGAGACCTGCTCCTCTGCAGCGATCGGGCTTGCGGCAAGATGCGCCTGAGCGACAACGGGACGATCGACCAGCGGCGCGGCGGCATGGGACGGCAGGGCCTGGCCGATCGACGCGCTGTCGGTCGGTGCCTGCGCGGGCTGAGCAGACGGTGCCGCGAGCGGCCGCGCAGTGTCGGCCACCGGCGATGCGGCGGCGTGGCGGGCGAGCGGCATCTCGTGCGGGAGCGGCGCAGCCTGGGGGGCAGCGACAGGGCGCTGCGCTTCGAGCGAAGCTTCGGCAGCGACGCTGGTGGTGGCGAGATCGGTCACCGGCGCTTCCCGATGCGGGGTTGCCGGTGCCGTAGGCGTGACGGCGATCGGCCTGGCCTGCACCGGCAGCGCGTCGCTCGGGACAGGCTGGTCGGCGCTCTCGGTGCGCTCGCGCAGATGCGGCGTGACCGGGCTGTCAGGTGCGGCACCGGCTGGTTCAGCGTCGGGATCGTCCGCGAGCTGGGCCCGGATCGGCATCGGCGCATCGGCGCGGATGAGGTTCTTGAGATGGGGCACGTCCGAGGCATGCGGCAGCGACGCCGCAATCGACCCGGGCTGTGCGT
>CAXRCQ010000468.1:0-5966 GCA_964228845.1 Blastomonas sp. | reverse complement strand
GTGGCGACCCCCGGCCATACCAGCAACCATCTGTGCCTCGCGCTGGTCGAAAGCGGCGCGCTGTTCACCGGCGATCATGTGATGGGCTGGTCGACCAGCGTCATCTCGCCCCCCGATGGCGACATGGCGGCCTATATGCAGAGCCTCGCGAAACTTCAGGAGCGCGCCGATCGCATCTATTATCCGGCGCATGGCCCTGCGGTCGAGAACCCGGTGCAACTGGTGCGCGGCATGATGGGGCATCGCAAGCAGCGCGAACGCCAGGTGCTGCGCCAACTGGAATCGGGTCCGCAGACCATCCCCGCGATGGTGCCGGAAATGTACAAGGGCATCGATGCGCGGCTTTACGGCGCGGCGGGGCGTTCGGTACTGGCGCATCTGATCGACCTGGAACATCGCGGCGCGGTGGCCCGCGATGGCGATCACTGGAAGCTTGCCGATGCCGCTTAGGGGATCGACTGTCGGGATGATCACTCTCGGCGCGCTCGCGCTGGGCGCGGGCGGCACCTGGCTGGCAACGGGGTTGATCGAGCAGGACAACGAGGTCTCGGCCGAAGCGATGCTGGCCGGGTTCGAGCGGACCAACCGGCTGGTGGTGCTGGTCGCGCAGGTCGTGCCGGTGGTGACCAACAAGGACCCGGGATTTATCGGCATGTTCGACAGCGAGCAGACCGCGATCATCCCGGCGACGGTCAGCTATTCGGTCAACATGGCGGCGCTTGGTCCCGAGGCCGTGCAATGGAACGAGGCCGAGCGCCGGATGACGATCACCGCACCGCCGGTGCTGATCCAGCAGCCCAATCTGCAGGAACAGCAGGCGCGCTATTATCGCGATGGGCTATGGGTGACCGGTGAGAGCGTCGAGCGTCTGTTCCGCGCCAATTCGGCCAGTGCGCTGAAACAGGCGCGGTCGCTGGCGCGCAACGAATCGCTGGTCGCCATGGCGCGGGCCAGCGCGCGCGATGCCATTGCCAGCAATGCGCGTGCGTATTTGAGCGGCGCAGGGATCGAAGATGCTGTAGTGACCGTGCGAATTGCCAATCAGGGAGCGAATCTGCAATGACTGCCCAACCCCGCGAAAATCTTTCCGGCCTTGACCTGCGCGCCGAGATCGACCGGCTGCGCAAGGAGAAGAACGCGGTCATCCTGGCGCATTACTATCAGAAGCCCGAACTTCAGGACCTCGCCGATTTCGTCGGGGATTCGCTCGAGCTGTCGCGGATCGCGGCGGAGACCGATGCCGACGTCATCGCCTTTTGCGGCGTCAAGTTCATGGCCGAAACCGCCAAGATCCTCTCGCCCGACAAGATCGTCGTGCTGCCGGACCTGGACGCGGGCTGTTCGCTCGAGGACAGCTGCCCGCCGGACAAGTTCGCCGCGTTCCGTGCGCAGCATCCCGACCATATCGCGCTGACCTATATCAATTGTTCGACCGAGGTGAAGGCGCTGAGCGACATCATCGTCACCTCGTCCTCGGCGGAAAAGATCCTGAGCCAGATCCCGGCGGACCAGAAGATCATCTTCGGCCCCGACAAGCATCTGGGCGGCTATCTGCAGCGCAAGCTGGGGCGCGAGATGCTGCTCTGGCCGGGCGTGTGCATCGTGCACGAGGCGTTCAGCGAGACCGAATTGCTCAAGCTCAAGGCGCAACATCCCGACGCGCCGGTGGCCGCGCACCCGGAGTGCCCGGCGCACATCATCGACCATGCCGATATGGTCGGTTCGACCAGCGCGATCCTGAAATTCGCCAAGGAAACGCCGAGCGAGGTGGTGATCGTCGCGACCGAACCGCACATCATCCATCAGATGGAAAAGGCGGTGCCGGAAAAGACGTTCATCGGCGCGCCGGGCGCGGACGGCAACTGCAACTGCAACATCTGCCCGTACATGGCGCTCAACACGATGGAAAAGCTCTATGTCGCGCTGCGCGATCTGGAGCCGCGCATCGAGCTCGACGAGGAACTGCGTCTCCAGGCGAAGAAGTCGCTCGACCGGATGCTCGAGATGGCGAGCAGCACGGTGGGGCAGGGCGATCTCGGCCGCCCCGATCTCGCGCATCAGGGCTGATTGCGCGCCTTACCGGTGCACCGCATTGCGCCCCGCCATCGCCGAATAGAAGGCGAAGGCGGGGGCCATGTCCTTTTCGTAATCGCCCGTGGGATAGATGACCGGGCCAAGTCCTGCACGCCGGTTGCCATAGTCCATGAACCCGCAGACGATCGGCACGCCTGCGCCGTGCGCGATGCGGTAGAAGCCGGTGCGCCAGGCGGTAACCGACTTGCGCGTGCCTTCGGGCGCGATGGTCAGGATGAAATCCTCGCGTGCGGCAAATTCGGCGACCATCTGTTGCACCATGTCGCCCGCCGCGCTGCGATCGACCGGAACGCCGCCCATCTGGCGCATGAAATTTCCGAACGGCCATCGGAACAGCGAGGTCTTGGCCATGAAATGCGTTTCCAGGCCAAGTTCGCGGGTCACGCCCATGTAATTGGGGAAGTCCCAGTTGCTGGTATGCGGCACCGCGATGATGACATAGCGTCGCTCGGGGGGCGGCGTGCCCACCGCCGTGAAGCGGTGGCGGCGATAGATGAACATCAGCAGCGCATGGAGCGCGCGCGCCATCCAGCCGAGATGCGCGGTCGATGGCTCGCGCGAGCGCGCAGCCTGGCTTGCCTTGGTCATCCTACCCCCGGTCGAATCCTGCTGCGTGTGGCCCTATAGCCGTAGCGGCGGACGCCTATCGCCTAGTGACGCAAGCGGCGCACGAGATCAACGGGCAGATGGCGGATGTGCCATATGCCGACAGGCTGGAGCGGGTTGTCGATCTCGGCTAGGCTGGTGCCATGACCCGCGCGCTGCTTCTGCTGCCCCTGAGCCTGCTGCTCACTGGCTGTGTCGGCGGATCCGGGCGCGCCGGGCTGGCGAGCGATACGCCGCGCTTCGATGTGGCGCGTGCCTTTGTCGGGGTGAGTGCGGGCGAGGGGAGGCTGAAGATCGCGTTCCGGAGGACGCGGGCTGTGCGCGTCGCAAGTACCGGCCATCGCGCCGGGGACGGCACGATCGTGGTCGATCAGATCATCACCGAGCCGGGCCGAAAGACCAGCACGCGCCAGTGGCGGCTGCGCGAAGTTGCGCCTGGCCGCTATGCCGGCAGCCTGTCCGATGCCGCGGGGCCGGTCGAAGGCGTGGTGCACGGCAACTGCCTGGAGCTGCGCTTTCGCATGAAGGGCAATCTGACCGCGCACCAATGGTTGTTCGCCATGCCTGACGGCCGCACGATCCAGAACCGCATGTCGATCCGCAAATCGGGCATCGTCGTCGCGCGGATGCACGAGACGATCACGCACAGCGATTGATCGAAAAAAATCTCGCGTTAATGCGAACAGATATATTGCACACAATATAATCGCTTCCTATCCATCCGTCACACACGGACCACAAGGAGCAAATCATGAGCACTCTCTACACCACGCGCGTCAACGCCTATGGCGGCCGCAGCGGAACGATCAAGAGCGAGGACGGCATTCTCGACCTCGCGCTCGCCTTGCCCAAGGAACTCGGCGGCACGGGCGGCGCGACCAATCCCGAACAGCTGTTCGCCGCAGGCTATGCCGCCTGTTTCGAGAATGCCGTCATCCATGTCAGCCGCAACATGGCGGACAAGGTAAAGGACAGCGATATCGAGGTCGCAGCCGAAGTCAGCCTGCTGCCGACTGAAACGGGTGGCTTCCAGCTTGCCGTCGCGCTCGAGGTGGAGATTACCGGGATCGACCAGGCCAAGGCCGAGGAAATCGTCCAGGCGGCGCACGCGGTCTGCCCCTATTCGAACGCGATCCGCGGCAATGTCGACGTCAAGATCAGCGTGTTCGCGCAATGACCGGCACGGTGGCAGCGCCGGGCGACGATCCGCTTCTGCTCGACCGGCAGCTGTGCTTTCCGCTCTACGCTGCCACCAACCTGCTGAACCGGCTCTATGGCCCGGTGCTCAAGCCGCTGGGGCTCACCTATCCGCAATATCTGGTGATGCTGGTCTTGTGGGAAGAGGAGCCGCAGACGGTCGGGTCACTGGGTGCGCGGCTCTATCTGGACAGCGGCACGCTGACCCCGCTGCTCAAGCGGATGGAGGCGGCCGGTCTGGTCAGCCGCACCCGCGATGCCGGGGACGAGCGGCGCGTGCTGATCGGCCTAACCGAGCGGGGCAGGGCGCTGCGGGCCGACGCGCTGCACGTGCCCGGGACGATCGCGGGCGGTCGCTCGAGCGAGGAGATCGACGCGCTGCGCGAGAACGTGCGCCAGTTGGTGGCGATGCTGGCCGCGCCCGGTGACGCCGACTGAGCTTGCTCAGCGGCGTTTCCTGAACGGCCAGTCGGTCACCCCGCCCGCCCAGAGCGCCCACCAGATGATCACCGGCTGCAGCATCAGGCGCGGGCCGTGATACGCCCAAGGCAGGCGGTTGCCGCCGATCGCGATGTCATTCAGCGCATGGTTGAAATTGGCTGGCCAGACGCATAGCGCGTAGAGCGCCAGCCCGATGCCCGCCGCCCGGCGCAGGCGCGGGACCATCAGTCCGATCGCGCCCGCGATCTCCGCCACCCCGGTCCAGAACACCACCGCATGCGGGCTGGGCACCCAATCGGGCGTGATCGCGACAAAGCCGCCGGGCGAGCGGATATGGATGACGCCGGCGGCGAAATAGATCAGCGCCAGCAGCCAGCGAAGCCCCGCGCGGACCGGAGATTGCGCCTGCATCATCGCCTCAACGCTTGCGGACGAATTCGGCACGCAGCACCAGGCCCTTGATGCCATCGAAACGGCAGTCGATCTCCTGCGCATCGCCGGTCAGCCGGATCGACTTGATCAGCGTGCCGCGCTTCAGCGTCTGGCCCGCGCCCTTGACCTTGAGGTCCTTGATCAGCGTGACCTGATCGCCATCCGCGAGCAGATTGCCTACCGCGTCGCGCACCTCGACCGCGTCTGCGGCGGGCGCGCTCAGCTGGTCCGCCGGGACCCATTCGCCGCTCACCTCGTCATAGACATAGGCGTCTTCGTCCGGCTGCATCTGGCAATCCCCCCTTGCTGTTTCCGTCCCGATCTTCGCGGCCTCTATAGGCGCTTGCCCGCAGCTTTGCGCCAAAAAACATCCGGGTGGGGACAAGCAGGCGATCCCGGAAAAATAGCGCTTTGCGTCCCGCAGATGCGGTTCTATCAATTTGTCCGGGGTCGCGGAATTTCCCCCGGTCAATGCCGTTCCTCCCGGCACGCTCTTGCCCGGTCACTCATTGCTAGGAACTGCCCGATGACCCGATATCTGCGCCCGCTCGCCGCGCTCCCGTTCGCCCTTGCCCTCCTGTCTTCGCCGCTTTCTGCGCAGCAGCCCGCCGAGGAGCAGGGCATGAATGCGGAGGAAATCTACCAGATCATGATCGCCTGCACATCGTACACCACGCTGGCGGCGCAGATGGCGGGCGAGGAGGATACCGGCCCCAATCGCGATCTTTCCGCACGCTTCACCCGCGCCGCCGTGATCATGGAGCCACAGCAGAATGCGGATAATGTCGATAGTGCGGTTGCGGGCGCGGTCGGTGGGTTGATCATCCGGCAGATGGACAAGAGCCAGAAGGAAAAGACCGATGCCGATTTCGCCATACTCGACAAGAACTGCAAACAGATCGACCGCGACATCCTGACGCCGCTGCTCGCAGAGATCGACGCGCAGAAGAAATAGGTCCGCGCCAGCAGGGGACCGGTCATTCCGAGACCGCTGGCTCCGCTTTTACCACCTTCCGCTTCCTGCGCGCGGGCGCGGGCTTGTTGGCGCGGTGCTTTTTGGCGGCCTTGGGAATCGGCGCATCGGGGCCGTCGGGCTTGGGCTTGAAGCGGCACAGGTCCACGACCGGGCAGCGCCAGCATTCGGGTTTGCGCGCCTTGCAGATATAGCGGCCGTGCAGGATCAGCCAGTGATGGCC
>CAXRCQ010000467.1:0-4373 GCA_964228845.1 Blastomonas sp. | reverse complement strand
CGCTGATCGTGGTGCGGATGGGGTGGCCCTGCTCGCCGTACAGGTCCCAGAATATCGCGGGATTGTCCGAATAGGCAAAGCCTTCCAGCCCGATCTCGGCCGCGCGCGCGACGAGCTTTTCATGCGCCTTGTGCGTCGGCGATCCTGGCATCGCGATGCCGGCGAGATCGCCCTTCACGTCGGCGACGAACACGGGCACGCCCTCGGCGGAGAAGCTTTCGGCAATGCCCTGCAGGGTCACCGTCTTGCCGGTGCCGGTCGCCCCCGCGATCATCCCGTGCCGGTTCGCGCGCGACAGGACGAGCATCTGCCTCTCGCCGCCGCCCAGGCCTAAAAAGATGTCGGACATGGCTTCCCCCTGCTGATGATGCTGGAGCCGGTATGCCGCGCGAGCGAGGGCAAGTCGAGGGTGGTTGCGAGGCTTTACAGGCCCACCCCGGCCTCCGCTGCGCTCCAGCCACCCCTCCCGCACGCGGGAGGGGAGAGGGATGGCGCAACATTCTCCCTTCCCGCTTGCGGGAGGGGCAGGTTCAGCTTTGCTGAACCGGGGTGGGGCAGCTCGCTCAAACCCAGCCCGCGAGCTCCCGCCGCACGATGGTCTCCAGCATGTCCATGCCCTCGGCGCTGGCATTCAGGCACGGCAGGTACGCGAATTTCTCGCCGCCCGCGTGCTCGAACTGCTCGCGGCCCTGGATCGCCAGTTCCTCGAGCGTCTCGAGGCAATCGACCGAAAGGCCCGGCGCGACGATGGCGATGCGCTTGACGCCCTTCCTGCCCAGCGCCTCGAGCGTGGCAGCGGTCGCGGGCTCGAGCCATTTGGCGCGGCCGAAGCGCGACTGGAACGAGAAGATCAGGATGCGCCCCATAGCCTCGCTCAGCAGGCGCGCGGTCTTGCGGCACTGGCAGTGATAGGGATCGCCCAGATGCAGCGTGCGCAGCGGCATGCCGTGAAAGCTGGTGACGATCTCTTCGGGCTCGAAATCGAGCGAGGCGATCGCGTGCTCGATATTGCGCTTCAACGCATCGATATGCGCAGGGTCATCGTGATAGGCGGGCAGGGTGCGGACCGCCGGCTGCCAACGCATCGCCTGCAGCACCTCGAATGCCTTGTCATTGGCGGTGCCCGTGGTCGCGCCCGAATATTGCGGGTAGAGCGGGGCGAGCAGGATGCGGTCGCACCCGGCCTCCTTCATCGCCTTGACCCGCGATTCGATCGAGGGCTGGCCATAGCGCATCGCGAGATCGACCAGCACGCCATCGCCCAGCCGCGCCTGCAGCGCCTCGGTCTGACGGCGCGAATAGACCATCAGCGGCGATCCGTGATCGGTCCAGACCTCGGCATAGGCGGCGGCCGATTTCTGCGGACGGGTGTTCAGGATGACGCCGCGCAGCAGCGGCTGCCAGATGATCGCGGGGATCTCGACCACGCGTCTGTCGGACAGGAACTCGCCAAGATAATCGCGCACCGCCTGGGTCGTGGGGGCAGCGGGCGTGCCCAGGTTGATCAGCAGCACGCCGACCTTCGGTTTCAGGATCGGCGGATGCTCGGGCGGCGGCACCATGCCCGAACGGGAGATTTCACCTTCGCTCACAGGCCACCTGACAGCAGGGGGAGCTGGCGAAGGCGCAGGCCGGTTGCCGAAGCAAGGGCGTTAGCGATGGCGGGTGCCACGGCAGGCACGCCGATCTCGCCCAGCCCCGCAGGCGGCTCCTGGCTTTCGATAAGGTCCACACGGATCTCCGGAATGTCCGCGAGCAGCGGCAGGGAAAGGTCTCTTAACGCTCTGGCATCGGGATAGCCATCGGTCCAGCCGGTGGCGCACCCCATCGCCATCGCCAGGCCGAATATCATGCCGCCCTCGATCTGTTGCAAGGCTATGTCGTGATTGATGATGCGTCCGGCATCGACCACCGCGGACAGCCGCTCCACCCGGAACCCGCCGCGCCCGGTGCCGCCCTGCGCCCCGTCGCTGGCGCGCGAGGCGCTGGCGATCACCGCGATACGCGCGCCGTTCCACGAACAGCAGGCGACGCCCTGGCCGCTATTGTCCATGCCGCCATCCCATTCGCCCAGCCCCGCGACGCGCGTCAGGCAGTTGGCGAGCCGGATGTTCTGCGCGAGCATCTGCACCCGGTAGGACAGCGGCTCGCGCCGCGCGCGCGATGCCAGTTCGTCGATAAAGGTTTCGGTGACGAACACGCCATAGCTCGCCGCGTTGCCGCGCCACCGCCCCGTCGGCACATCGATGCGCACCGGGTAATGATCGATGGCAAGATGCGGAATGTCATAGGGCACCATCGCGCCCGCTACCGCCATGCGATCGGCCTCGCCGCTGGTCGCCTCGATCGCTTGCGCCGGATGCGCATCCTCGAAAAGCCTTTGCGCGAATTCGCGCGCGCTGGGCGGACAGGCGATCTTGACCGACAGCGCCCGGATATTGGCTTCGGTATCGGTGAGCGCCGCGATGCGGGCGGCGGCGGGGGTGCGCACGGGGTCGCGCGCGGACTCCTCCAGCCGCGAGCGCATCAGCTGCACCGGGCGGCGCAGATCGCGCGCCAGGATCGCCGCCGGGGTGACAAGATCGTCGTCGAGTCTGCGGTCGAACGATCCGCCCGCAGGCATCGGATAGACCTGCACATTGGCGACCGGAATGCCGAGCGCTGCAGCGGCACGGCGGCGCGCGACCTGCGGTGCCTGGCTCGCAATCCACAATTCCAGCCGGTTGTCGGCAAAGCGCGCGGTCACCGCGCCGGTTTCCAGCGTCGCATGCGGGGCGGCGGCGATCGCATAGCGTGCGGCGATGCCCTTGGCCGAAGCAAAGCCTGAGTCCTCCTCGCCGCGCGCGAACATCCGGTAGCCGGTGCGTCCACCTTTGTCCGGCCCGTCGAGCGCCTTGTCGAGCCGTTCGGCGATCTCGTCACCGCCAAGACTGCCACCGACATGCGCGAAGCGCGGGCGCAGCAGGCGAACCGCCTTGTCCGCGCCCCACCAGCTCGTCGCGATCGTCGCGACCCAGTCCGGCCCCTTGACCACATCGATCAGCCCGGTGACGCCGTCCGCCGGTTTGCGATCGACGCTTTCCAGCCGCACCGCACCCACCGGCCCCTGGCGGATGGCGGCATAGACCATGTCAGGCAGGCGGACATCGCCCGCGAAGCTCGCGCTGCCATCGACCTTGGCGGGAAGGTCGAGCCGGGCGAAGGGCGGTGCATCTCCGATCGGTTCGGCGCGGACATTGCCTGGCAGGGTGGTGCGCAGCGGCGCCGGGCTGGGCACGGGATAACCGACCGCATCCTCGGCCAGCTCGGCAAAGCGCAGCTTTTCATTGCCCCAGACGACAAAGCCGTCGCGGGTGTCGGTTTCCTCGACTGCGGCACCCCAGCGATCGGCCGCCGCCTGGCTCAGCATCGCGCGCGCGGTCGCTGCCGCAGCGCGATAGCTCGGCTCGTAGGCGGTCACTTCGGTATCGCCTGCCGTCACGACGAAGTCGCGCATCGCCGCCCAGCGCTTGATCAGAATGTCGTTCTCGTCGGGCTGCAGCGTCCATCCGCTCGGCATCAGCAGCGGCACCCATTCGCTCGCCAGCCGGTTATTGGCGAAGACCGGCGCGGGCGGTGCTGGCTCGAGCGCGATCGTGCGCCAGTCCGCGCCCAGTTCCTCGGCAACGATCTGCGCGAGCACCGTGCCGACACCCTGGCCCATTTCGCAATGCGGATTGGCGACGATCACCGTGCCGTTGGTGGCGATGCGCAGGAATGCGCCGAACGCCGCCTCTCCCTCGGCAAAGCCCGGCGGGTCGTCATATCGGCGCGGCCAGACCGCCCAGGCGACGGTCAGCCCCACCCCTGCGGCCGCCGTGACCAGCAGCCCGCGCCGCGTGATCAGCGCCATGCGGTCAGCCTGCCGCACCGAAGCGGTTGTCGATCCAGGTCGAAATGCGCGCGGCGATGCTGCCGAACGCATCGGCGATCAGCCCCTCGCCCGAGGCAGGCGGAACCCCGGCATCCGAGGCACGGCGAATGGTCATGTCGAGAGGGACTCGCCCAAGGAACGGCAGGCTCATCGACTGCGCCGCCGCTTCCGCGCCGCCGATGCCGAACGGATCGGACAGCTCGCCGCAATGCGGGCAGACATAGCCCGCCATATTCTCGATCAGCCCGATGATCGGGACATTGCCCTGCTCGAACAGGCTGATCGCGCGCACCGCGTCCATCAGCGCCAGATCCTGCGGCGTGGAGACGATCACCGCGCCGGCGGGCTTGTGCTTCTGCAGCATCGAGAGCTGCACGTCGCCGGTGCCCGGCGGCAGGTCGACGATGATGTCGGTCACATCGCCCCAATGCGCATCGATCAGCTGGCCCAGCGCATTGCC
>CAXRCQ010000466.1:0-3882 GCA_964228845.1 Blastomonas sp. | reverse complement strand
GGCGCGCGGGTTGACCTCGATCAGGTAAACCTGCCCGTCCTTTACCGCGAACAGGATGTTCATCAGCCCGCGCACCTTCAGCCCTTCGGCGAGCAGCCTGGTCTGGCGCTCCATTTCGGCGATGATATCGTTGGCGAGGCTATAGGGCGGCAGCGTGCAGGCGCTGTCGCCCGAATGCACGCCTGCCTCCTCGATATGCTGCATCACGCCGGCGATCGCGACGTCCCTGCCGTCGCAGATCGCGTCGACATCGACCTCGATCGCGTCGCGCAGATACTGGTCGATCAGCACCGGGCTGTCGCCCGAGACTTGCACGGCGGTGGCGATATAGCTTTCGAGCTGCGCCTGGCCGTCGACAATCTCCATCGCGCGGCCGCCGAGCACATAGGACGGGCGGATCAGCACCGGATAGCCGATGCGGTTGGCGACCGCGATCGCCTCTTCGCGGCTGCGCGCGATGCCGTTGGCGGGCTGTTTCAGGCCGAGCTTGTCGACCAGCTTGGCAAAGCGTTCGCGGTCTTCGGCCAGATCGATCGCATCGGGCGAGGTGCCAAGGATCGGGATGCCTGCATCCTCCAGCGCCTGGGCGAGCTTGAGCGGAGTCTGCCCGCCGAACTGCACGATCACGCCGACCAGTTCACCGGTCGACCGTTCGACATCGAGCAGCTCGAGCACGTCCTCTGCCGTCAGCGGTTCGAAATACAGCCGGTCCGAGGTGTCATAATCGGTAGAGACGGTTTCCGGATTGCAGTTGACCATGATCGTCTCGAAGCCGGCGTCACCGAGCGCGAAACAGGCATGGCAGCAGCAATAGTCGAACTCGATGCCCTGGCCGATGCGGTTGGGTCCGCCGCCCAGGATCACGACCTTGCGCCGCGTCGTCGGCTGGCTCTCGCATTCGGGTTCGCCGAAGGTCGGGGCCTCATAGGTCGAATACATATAGGGCGTCTTGGCCGCGAATTCGGCGGCGCAGGTATCGATGCGCTTGAACACCGGACGCACGCCAAGCTTGTGGCGCAGCGCGCGCACCTCCTCTTCGGTGACGCCCCCGGTCATCGCGACCACGGCATCGCGCACCAGGCCCGATCCGCGCGCAATGGCCTGGCCCATGCCGGGGCGCAGGTTGGCCGACTTGAGCGCGAGATAGGCGAGCCGCTTGTCGGAAAAGCCCATCGACTTCAATCTCCGCATCCCCGCCGCATCGCGCGGCAGGCCGTTTTCGAGCACTTCGGCCTCGGCATCGACGATCTGCTGGATCTGCTCGAGGAACCAGGGGTCGAATTTCGCGACGGCATGGATCTGCTCGACAGTCATGCCCTCGCGCAGCGCCTGCGCGGCGATCAGGAGCCGGTCGGGCGTCGCCTGGCTCAGTTCGGCGACGATATCCTCGTGCGGCGCACCGACGAGATGATAGACGAAATTGAAACCGCTCAGCCCGGTCTCCAGCCCGCGCAGCGCCTTCTGCACCGATTCCTGGAAGTTGCGGCCGATCGCCATCACCTCGCCCACCGATTTCATCGCGGTGCCGAGCAGCGGGCTCGACCCCTTGAACTTCTCGAAGGCAAAGCGCGGGATCTTGGTGACGACATAATCGATGGTCGGCTCGAAACTGGCGGGCGTCGCGCCGGTAATGTCGTTGGTGATCTCGTCGAGCGTATAACCCACCGCCAGCTTGGCCGCGACCTTGGCAATGGGGAAGCCGGTCGCCTTGGACGCCAACGCCGACGAGCGCGACACGCGCGGGTTCATCTCGATGACGATCAGGCGGCCGTCCTTCGGGTTGACCGCGAACTGCACGTTCGATCCGCCCGTCTCGACGCCGATCTCGCGCAGCACCGCGATGCTGGCCGAGCGCATGATCTGATATTCCTTGTCGGTCAGCGTCAGCGCGGGCGCGACGGTGATGCTGTCGCCGGTGTGCACGCCCATCGGATCGACATTTTCGATCGAGCAGATGATGATGGCATTGTCGTTGCGGTCGCGAACGACCTCCATCTCATACTCTTTCCAGCCGAGCAAAGATTCCTCGATCAGCACCTCGGTGGTCGGCGAGGCATCGAGCCCGCCGGGCACGATCTGGACGACCTCGTCGCGATTGTACGCGGTGCCGCCGCCGGTGCCGCCCATGGTGAAGCTGGGGCGGATGATCGCGGGCAGCCCGGTGCGCTCGAGCACGGCAAGCGCCTCTTCCACCGTATGCGCGATCCCCGAACGCGCCGATTCCAGCCCGATCTTGTCCATCGCCTCGCGGAATTTCTGCCGGTCCTCGGCCTTGTCGATCGCCTCGGCCTTCGCGCCGATCAGCTCGACGCCATATTTTTCCAGCGTGCCATTGGCATCGAGCGCCAGCGCGGTGTTGAGCGCGGTCTGCCCGCCCATGGTCGGCAGCACAACCAGCTTCTCATTGGGGCGCTCGGCGCGCTCCTTGGCGATGATCTTGCCGACGATCTCGGGCGTGATCGGCTCGACATAGGTGGCGTCGGCCATGTCGGGATCGGTCATGATCGTGGCGGGGTTGGAGTTGACGAGGACGATGCGATAGCCCTCCTCCTTCAGTGCCTTGCACGCCTGCGTGCCCGAATAATCGAACTCGCACGCCTGGCCGATGATGATCGGGCCGGCGCCGATGATCAGGATGCTGTCTATGTCGGTGCGCTTGGGCATTGTTCAGCCTTCTTTGTTCGTGATACTATGGGGAAAGTTGGTGCGGGAGTTATGCATGGATCGCATTCGCGTCGATATTGATGGAGAAGACATTGCCGACGCACTGCGCCAACAAGCTGCGTCGCATGGCCGATCCATTGAAGAGGAGCTTGCGGCGGTCGTGGCGCAAGGCGTTTCTGCCAATCGTCCCCTGATCGATCGTCTTGTGGCTATTTGCGGGGAAGACAACGAAATCTACTTGCCGGTGCGTGACAGCATCACGAGAGAACATGTGTTCTTCGACTATGATTTTAGTTGATAAGAACGTGTGGAGCGAATCCACCAAGGGTTCGCGGAGCGAACCGCGCGTGATCGATTGGCTGCGTGCCAACGAAAAACACACTCTTCTTTCGGTCATCGTGATTGGTGAGATCGAGCAGGGCATTGCCATGACTAGCGGGCCCGAAAAACGCCGCGTCCTGGAAACGTGGAAGCGGGAACTCCTCGAGGACCATGTGGACCGCTTGGCAGAATTCGACCTGAAGGCCGCGTTGAAATGGGGCCAGTTGACGGCCCCGTTCCGGAAGGACCGCCGCACCGGCGTGCTGGTAGATTGCATGTTGGCAGCCCAGGCACTGACACTCAACGTGCCATTGGCCACACGAAACGCCAAGGACTTCAGGATCGAAGGCGTCGCGTTGATCGACCCTTGGGACGCCTGACGCGCGTCCCCGTCGCCACGCGCAACACCGCGGATTTCGCCTGGACGGGCGTCCGCCTGATCAATCCCTGGCAGGATTGACCGCGCCATCAATGCACCGTGCCGGTCTGGGCTTCGCAGCCCCAGCCGTCATATTCGAGGTCGAACAGCTGCTCGATCTGCAGGCAGAGCTCGGTGAGCGCGCGGATCGACTTCTCGTCGACCGCCTGAACCCGCTCGAGAAACAGCCACGGATCGCCACCCTCGGCATCGTCCTCATGGTCAAGCTCGGTCAGCCCCAGTTCTTTGGCCGCCTCGGACAGCCGCTCCAGATTGGCCTCCGACCCGCGAAAGCTCACGTCCACCGAACGGCGAATGCTCGCCTGATCGCCATTGGCGGCCAGATTGCGCAGCCCGGCCTGACCGGCGGCCCATTCCTGCTCCATGCGGACAGGCTCGACGGGGGGAAGCTTGAGGGTCACGCCGCGGTCGCCGGGGCCTTGAGTCCGCTCACGAACTTCTCGAACAAATAGAAACTG